>CAXTWJ010000079.1:0-9610 GCA_964247925.1 uncultured Sphingomonas sp. | reverse complement strand
AGTTCTGCTTGATCACGACCTCCTCGTCGGAGTCGGTGACGCGGCTCTCGTCCCAGGGCCGGATCGCGGGCGGGGGCGGCAGTTCGTCCCAGCACCTGGCGATGTGGTCCGCCGCGGCCTCGCCGAAGACGAAGCATTCCAGCAAGCTGTTGGACGCGAGCCGGTTGGCGCCGTGCAGGCCCGACTGGGTGCATTCGCCCGCCGCGTACAGGCCGGGCAGGTCGGTGCGGCCGTCGCGATCAATGACGATGCCGCCGCAGGTGTAATGCTGCGCGGGGACGACCGGGATGGGCTGCCGCGTCATGTCGATGTCGAGCCCGAGCAGCTTCTCGTGGATGGTCGGGAAGTGTTCGCGCACGAAGTCGGGCGGCTGATGGCTGATGTCGAGATGCACGAAATCGAGGCCGTCGCGCTTCAATTCCGCGTCGATCGCGCGCGCCACCACGTCGCGCGGGGCGAGCTCGGCACGCGGGTCATAGTCGGGCATGAAGCGATGGCCGGTACGCGGGTTGATCAGGTGCCCGCCCTCGCCGCGCACGGCTTCGGTGATCAGGAAGTTCTTGACCTGCAGATGATAGAGGCAGGTCGGGTGGAACTGCATGAACTCCATGTTGGAGACCCGGCAGCCCGCGCGCCACGCCATTGCGATGCCATCGCCGGTCGCGCCGCGCGGCGCGGTGGAGAAGAGATAGGTCCGCCCCGCGCCGCCGGTCGCCAGGATCGTCGCGCGCGCGGTGTGGAGGTGGACCGCGCCCGTGCCGCGATCGACCGCGTAGACGCCCCAGACATGGCCCGCGCCCGAATAGCGCTGCTCATGGCGTGAGGTCGCCAAGTCGATCGCGACCTGATCGGGGATCATGGTGATGTTCGGGTGCGCCTCGGCCGCGCGCTGCAGCGCCTCCTGCACCGCCCAGCCGGTCGCGTCGGCGACATGGACGATGCGGCGGTGCGAGTGGCCGCCTTCACGCGTCAGGTGCAGCGCGTCCCCCTCCTGCGCGAAGGGGACGCCGAGCTGCTGCAGACGCTCGATCGCGGCGGGCGCGCGCTCCACCACCATCTCGACGGTGGCGCGGTCGTTCAGCCCCGCGCCGGCGATCATGGTGTCCTCGATATGGCTGGCGAAGGTGTCGCCCGGCTCCAGCACGGCGGCGACGCCGCCCTGCGCCCAGGCGGTCGCGCCCTCGTTCAACGCGCCCTTGGCGAGCACCGTCACGCGGAACCGCCCGGCCAGGTTGAGCGCGGCGGTGAGCCCGGCGGCGCCCGAGCCGATGATGAGGACCTCCGCCTCGCTCATGCCACGGCGTCCAGTCGGAAGGTGAGGAAGTTACGTCTACGTCGTGCGGGCGAGCGGGCCTTGCATGAGCCCGATCGCGAAAGGTCGCCTCCCACACGGGTGCGTCGTGACCTTTCACGGTCTGCGGCAAGCGATGAGAAAACAGGCGGGGGCGCGAGGGTTGTGGGTGTGTTCACGCGCTCACCCTTGCACGGATCAGGCGGTGTAGGACAGCCGTCAGGCGGTGCGGACGATCGCCGCCGCGCTTCCCAGCACCGCCGCGTCCTCGACGAATCCGGTCGCGGTCTGGCCGTAGCGGCCCATCGCCGCGCAGCGCGCGCGCCAGCCGGGGTAGGAGGCGAGCACCGCCGTGACGCCACCCACCGCCGCGCCGAGCCAACGCTGCCTGCGGGGGGCCAGCGCCATGCCAGCCAGCGCGGAGGTGCCGAAGCGCGCGATCAACCCGATCGGCACGATGCGGTCGGGCGCCGTCTTCTGCTTGTCGCCGGCCATCTCGCCGACCGCGAGCAGCGTCGCGGCCGCCGCGGCGAGCGGGTGGGTGAGGAGCTTCGGCGCGCCGTTGTCTGCCGGCAGCTCGCCGCGCGCCCCCGCGATCGCGACGGTGGCGAGCGGCGTCATGGCGCGCTGGCCGCCGACCAGGCCCATCAGGAACGAGGCGAGCATCGTGCTTCTCCGATTGTGTCCCGCTCAACCGCCCGGACCGGCCATCGGGTTCCCGGCGGCTTGCATCGCGCCGCGTGCGGCGGCAGATCGCGCGGGCGGGAGGAAGCCGATGCGTGGTCAGGTGCTGGGCGTGGATGTGCGGACCGGGGACGGACTGGTGGCGGGCGATGACGGCCGCCGCTATCGCTTCACGCCCGAGGATTGGGCGGATCGCGGCGAGCCGGCCAGGGGGCTGCAGGTCGATTTCGAGGCGCGCGACGACCGGGCGCTGTCCATCTATCCGGTCCCGGGCGCCGCGCCGGTCGCGGTGGCGCGACGGGCCGCCGTCGCGTCGCCGATCGTGAACGACCGCAACAAGCTGGTCGCCGCGCTGCTGGCATTCTTCCTCGGCACGCTGGGGGTGCATCGCTTCTATCTGGGGCGCACGGGGTCGGGGATCGTCATGCTGGTGCTGAGCATCACGGTGATCGGGCTGCTGATTACCGGGCCGTGGGCGCTGATCGACTTCGTCCGTTACCTCGTCATGTCCGACGAGGAGTTCGCCGACCGCTATCGCCGGCGCTGACCACGGCACTGGATCGGGGAGCGCGTCAGAGCGCCCATTCCGCGCTCAGCCAGAGCTTGCGCGTGTCGGTGGCGAAGTGGTCGGCCCGGTAATCGGCGTAGCGGACCGACAGGGTCGCGCGGTGCAGCTTCGCGCTGGCGAGCAGGTCGAGTTCGTCGCCATAATGGCGGACCAGGCGATCGCTCTCGAATCGGTGGCCCGTGGCGGACAGGCTGATCTGTGACACCGCGCCGCCATGCTTCCAGCTCGCGCCCGCCGTCGCGTACAGGTCGCGAACGCCGTCGGGGGGCGTGGTGGTGAAGCGGTCGGCCCAGCCCTGGAACTTGAACAGGCTGGCGAGCGGGGTCTGGACGCTGGTGAGCGGGAGTCCCTTGTCGGCGCCCAGCACCTCATAGCCGATCGTGCCGGTCACGGCCCTGCGCGACAGCGCCGCCTCGCCCAGCCAGTAATCGGCCGCGTAGTCGTTGGGATTACGGTGCCAGTCGCTCTGGCGTGCATAGGACGCGGCATAGGCGAGCTTCGCGGTGCCGATCGGCCGCGCGCCGGCGAAGCGGACGCCGTAGGTCTGGCTCGAGAGGCGGAACCCCTGCACCTCCCGGGCGTCCTGATCGACCAGGTAGGCGAAGCCCGACAGCGCGCCGACCGGCGTCGTCCAGGTGCCGATTGCGAACAGGTTGTCACCCCGGATCGAGGGCGGCCGCGCGCCCCGGCCGCGCTCGCCGTTCACCGTATGGTCGCGCCAGGCATAGGTGAGGTCGGCGCTGAGATGCGGCAGCCCGTGCCACTGGAGGCGGACGGCGTCGTAGGTCTGCTGGTTCTGGCGGAAGTCCGACGAGCCGACGAAGCGCTGGTCGAGCAGCTCGATCCGCTGGCGGCCGGCGGTCAGCGTCGCGGACGGCGCGGTGTAGCTGAGCTGCGCGCGGTTGAGCTCCAGATTGCGCGGGTCGGCGACGAGCGGCCGACGCGCGTCGCCATGGATGCCGTCGAAGTAGCGGCCGATGATGTCGAGCGTCTCCTCGCTCTCCACCAGCACCGCCCAGCGCCCGCGCGTGACCTGCACGCCGGTGCGCGCGCGCAGGGTAATCGCGTCGGCTTCGCGGGGCAGGCCGTCCTGATTAACAGACTCGTAGCGGAGCCGGGCGTCGATCAGCGGCTTGACGGCGATGTCCTGCGCGGCGGCCGCCGTCGCCGCGAGCAGGCCGCCTACCAACGCCACCCCTGCACCGTTTCGGATCATCACGCCCCTGTCCCCTTTCCGGCGCCTGCCTAGCGTCGCGCGCTTCAGGCGTGCAAGGGCCTGGGGGGCTACGCCGCCGACCTCGTCAGGCTGAGGAACACGTCCTCCAGATCCGCCTCGCGCGTGCTCACATCGACGATGCCCAGTCCGTCGCGCTGGACGGCGGCCAGCACCTCGCCGGCGTTTACCCGGCTCTTGTCGTAGGTGATCTCCAGCACGCGGTCGGCGCGGAGCACGATCTTCTCGAAGCAGGGCGCGGCGGGCGCCGCCGTCAGGTCGCGATCGACCGTCACCGACACCACCTTCTCCTGCGCGCGCGCGACCAGCTCGCGGGTGGGCTCGTTGGCGACCAGGCGGCCGCCGTTGATGATGGCGATGCGGTCGCACAGCTGCTCCGCTTCCTCCAGATAGTGGGTGGTCAGCACCACCGTCACGCCGCCCGCGTTCAGTTCGCGCACATAAGCCCATAGCTGTTGGCGCAGTTCGATATCGACCCCGGCGGTGGGCTCGTCGAGCACCAGCACGGGGGGCGTGTGGACCAGCGCCTTGGCGACCATCAACCGGCGCTTCATGCCACCCGACAGCGTGCGCGCGTAGGCGTTCGCCTTGTCGGCGAGGTGGACCGCGTCGAGCAGCGCCATCGACCGGCGCTGGGCCCGGGGCACGCCGTACAGCCCGGCCTGGATTTCCAGCGTCTCCAACGGCGTGAAGAAGGGGTCGAACAGGATCTCCTGATTGACGATGCCGATCGACGCCTTGGCGTTGCGCGGGTGGGCGTCGATGTCGAAGCCCCAGATGTTCGCGGTGCCGCTTGTCTTGTTCACCAGCCCGGCGAGGATGTTGATCAGCGTCGATTTGCCCGCGCCATTGGGGCCGAGCAGCCCGAAGATGGAGCCGCGCGGCACGTCGAAGGTGACGTTGTCCAGCGCCCGCTTGCCGCCCGCATAGGTCTTGCACAGCCGGTCGATGGAGATGGCGGCTTCGGTCATGCGTGGACGGATAGGCTTGGCAGGATTGAAGGGCAACGGCGCGCTTGCTATCGCGCGTGCCATGCACCCGCCGCTTGAAGTCACCCGTGTCAGCCAGCGTCGCGTCGCCTGCGACGGGGCGAGCGACATCCCCGGCGGCGCGGCGCTGGGCCATCCGCGCGTGTGGCTGCAGATCGACGAGCTGGGTTATGTCGATTGCGGCTATTGCGACCGGCGTTTCGTGCTGATCGGCGGCGCGGCGGACGGGGTGGACCAGTCCACCTTGCGCGACGTATCCGAGGGCGCCAGCCCCCGGTGATCACACGCGGCCTGCTCGCGCTGGCGCTGGTCGCCGCCGCTCCCGGAGAGAACGCCATGCGTCACGCGACCGGCACGTTTCAGGTCACCGTCACGCCCGAGGCGCAGGCGCCCGCGCCCGACGGGGGGCTGCCGACCAGTCGGATGGGCATCGTCAAGCTGTTCACCGGTGGGCTGACGGGCCAGGCGATGGGCACCATGCTCGCCGCCGGCACGCCCGGGCCGGGCAAGGTCGCGGCCTATGTGGCGGTGGACCAGTTCGCGGGCAGCGTGGAGGGCCGCCGGGGCGGGTTCCTGCTGCTTCACCAGGGCACGATGTCCGCCGCCGGCCAGATGCTGCACGTCATCGTCGCGCCGGGCAGCGGCACGGGCGCGCTCGCCGGGATCGAGGGGACGCTGACGATCACGGTGACGGGCGGCGTGCATCATTATGATCTGGCGTACACGCTGCCGGGGTAGCGCCGGGCCGCGGGCGCGCTTACGTCTGGGCCATGACCTATCAGGACCCGCGCTCGTTCCTCTACCGTGACCAGCTCTCGCCCGAGGCGGCGCAGCGGCTGACCGCCGATGCCCTGGGCCGGGCGGACGATGGTGAGCTGTATCTGCAGTACCGCCGGTCGGAGGCGTTCGGGTTCGACGACGGCCGGTTGAAGACCGCGAGCTATGACACGCACGCCGGCTTCGGCCTGCGTGCGGTGTCGGGGGAGACCACCGCCTTCGCGCACGCCAACGAGCTGTCGGAGGCGGCGATCAAGCGCGCGGCGGCGACCATGGCGCTGATCGATCCATCGGCCAAGGCGAAGGCGCCGGCGCCGCGCGCGACCAACCGGCACCTTTATACCGACACCGACCCGCTGGACCTCATCCCCTTCGCCGACAAGGTGAACCTGTGTCAGCGGATCGACGCCGCGGCGCGCGCGCGCGATCCGCGCGTGGCGCAGGTGTCGGTCGGGCTGTCGGGTAGCTGGTCGGTGGTGGAGATCGTGCGGCCGGACGGCTTCGTCGCGACGGACGTTCGCCCGCTGGTGCGGCTGAACGTCCAGATCGTCGCCGAACAGAATGGGCGGCGCGAGACCGGCACGTTTGGGATTGGCGGGCGGTATCTATACGATCGGCTGTTCGAGGAGGCGACGTGGACGCGCGGCATCGACGAGGCGTTGGCCCAAGCGCTGGTCAACCTGGAGTCGGTGGATGCGCCGGCGGGCGAGATGACGGTGCTGCTCGGCCCGGGCTGGCCGGGCGTGCTGCTGCACGAGGCGATCGGGCATGGGCTGGAAGGCGACTTCAACCGCAAGGGCACGTCCGCGTTCAGCGGCCGGATCGGCGAGCGCGTCGCGGCGCCGGGCGTGACGGTGGTCGACGACGGCGCCATGGCGGACCGGCGCGGCTCGCTGTCGATCGACGACGAGGGCACGCCGACGGGCGAGACGGTGCTGATCGAGGACGGCATCCTGAAGGGCTATATGCAGGATCGCCTGAACGCGCGGCTGATGGGCGTGGCCGCCACCGGCAACGGCCGGCGCGAGAGCTTCGCGCACGCGCCGATGCCGCGCATGACGAACACCTTCATGAAGGGTGGGCGCGACGATCCCGCCGAGCTGCTGAGCCGCGTGAAAAAGGGCATCTTCGCCAAGAGCTTCGGCGGCGGGCAGGTCGATATCGTATCGGGCAAGTTCGTGTTCTCCTGCACCGAGGCCTACAAGATCGAGGATGGCAGGCTGGGCGCGCCGATCAAGGGCGCGACGCTGATCGGCGACGGGCCGACCTCGCTGACCAAGGTGATCGGCATCGGCGACGACTTCGCGCTGGACGAGGGCATCGGCGTGTGCGGCAAGGGCGGGCAGAGCGTGCCCGCGAGCGTCGGCCAGCCCACGCTGCTGCTGGATGGGCTGACGGTCGGCGGGACGGCGGTGTAGGCGACGCGTCCCGCCCGGCTCAGAATCCGCGGCGCAGCGTGACGAACCACTGCCTCGGCGCGCCCGCCAGCAGCGTCTGGGAATCGCCGCTGTTGGTGTAGCCATTGGAGCCGACCGTCGCGACATAGCGCCGCTTGGTCAGGTTGGTGACCGAGCCCTCCAGCGCGAAGCCGGTCAGGAAACCCAGCCCCGCCGGTACCTTCACGCCGAGCGAGGCGTCCATCAGCACGCGGCCGGGCACCGCCTGGTCGTTCAGGTAGGTATAGTATCGCCGCGACTGGTAATTGGCGCCGACGCGGCCGAACAGCAGCGGCCCCGCATAGGCCAGCTCGCCGGACGCGATGTGCCGCGGGCTGTCCACCACCGTCTTGCCGCGAAGCGCGGTGCGCGCGCCCGCGCCGTTCACCACGTCGTCGCGATAGGTCGAATCATTGTAGGCGTAGGACGCGGTCGCGCTGAACCCGCGCGGCAGGCGGACGGTCGCCGCGGCTTCCGCGCCGTAGGAGCGGACCGAGCCGACATTGGCCAGGATCGTCGGGTTGCCGACGATGCCGGGCCCCGACGTGATGCCGAGCAGACGATCGCTGAAATCGACGTAATAGCCGGCCAGCGACAGCTGGAGCGGGCCGGAGCGCAGCCGGGCGCCGCCTTCCGCGGTCTTCGACCGCTCGGGCTTCAATGAGCCGCTGATCGCGTTGAACCCGGCCTGCGACGTCGAGAAGGGGCCGGACGTGACCGCCGAGACGAAGGCGCGCAGGTTTTCGGTATAGTTCGCGAACAGTTCCGCCTGCGAGGTCAGGCGGAACAGCACGCCGACCTGCGGCAGGAACAGGTCCTTCGACCGGATCGTGCCGGTGGGAAAGCCGCCCTGGACGATCGGGTTGGCGCGGTTGGTGACCCGGATGCCTTTCCACCCCCCGCTCACCGTCAGCGCGCCCAGATCCAGCGTGTCGGCGACGTGGTAGAGCAGCGTGTCGGTGTTGAACTTGTAATCCCACTGCGTCGCGAACGGATCCTTCTTGAAATCGAGCGAGCCGCGCGAACTGCCCGCCAGCGTGTTCGCGAGCGCATAGAAGCGGCGCGCCTGGCGGAAATCGTTGCTCTCGTACCAGAGCCCCGCCTCCAGATGGTTCGCGCCGAGGTCGGCGAACACGGTCCCGATCGCGCCCGCCCGCCTGATGTCATACTCGGTCGTGCGCACCGAGATCGGCGCTCCGGTGGGGCTGGGCACGTAGGGTGTCCACCACAGGCCTTGGCCGTGATTGTCGTGATAATAGCTCTGCAGCGAGACCCGGACCGAGTCCGTCAGCGGCGTTTCGAACTTGACGCTGCCCAACCAGTCCCGACGTAGCCCGGCGGCGTCGTAATAGGCATCGTCGACCGACGTGATCGGCGCGGCGAACGCGGTGCCATATGTCGGATAGGGCAGCACGAGCGGCGTTCGCACGGGAATGGTGCCATTGGCGATCCCGGCATTGTAGCCCGCGATCGTCGCCTGATTCTGGTACACGGCGGCGGCGGTGTAGGCGGCGCGCCAGTCGGGGGCGAAGTTGTCCCAGCCATAGCCCAGCCGGCGGATCAGGTCCGCCGACAGGTCCTGATAGTCGTTCTCGCGCCGATCGGAGAAATCGACATAGGCGGTCAGCCGGCCCGCGCCGAGGTCGCCCACCAGCTTGGCGTTCGCCTGATGCTGACGCTGGGCGCCGTCGCCCTTCCACTTGCCCGCGTCCAGATAGGCGTAGCTGAGATAGGCGCGGAACGGGCCGATATCACCCGTCTCCAGCCGCGCATAGGCGCGGTAAGTGTCGTCGCTGCCATAGGTGCCGCTAGCCGCGACGTCGGGCGTGTGGCCCGGATCGCGCGAGGTGAACATGATCGTGCCGCCGAGATTGGAGGTGGACGCGGTGCCGAGTGCGCCCGCGCCCTGGCTCAGCGTCACCGCACCGAGATTTTCGGAGATGATCGCGCGGCTGATGTGCAGCCCGTTATAATTGCCATAGCTCATGTCGCCGAGCGGCACGCCGTCCAGCGTGAAGCCGAGCTGGTTCTGGTTGAAGCCGCGCAAGCTGATGCGCGCCGACCATTCATAGGCGCCGAACGCGTCGGCGGACTGGAAATTGACGCCCGGCAGCTTCTCGATCGCCTTGATCGGCGACGTGCCGGGAGTGAGTAGCGAGAGGTCGGTGGCGGTCACCGTCTGCGTCTGGCGCGTCTGCCCGAACCCGAGCACCACCACATCGGCCGCCGCGGCGGGGTCGGCCGGCTGCGGGTCGAGCGCCGCCTCCGGCGGGGCCGGGGCGTTCGCCGGCGCCGCGTCCGACGGGGCGCCCTGCGCCCAAGCCCCGGCCGGCGCGAGGACGATCAGGCTGATCCCGGCCAGCAGCAGCGATCGCCTGTTCTTCGCGTTCATGATCTTTCCCCCTCGTCGTCGAGGGCGGCTATCACCGAGCAACAAGTCAGCCCGGTGACGATGCTGTTACAGCTTGAAGAACGACGCCGTATCGCCGCGTGTAGGCAAAGTGTCGCGAACTCTTCTTCGATCCGTCACAAAGCGGGGTTAGTTCACGGCCGAACAACTTGGACGGGCGACGCGCACGTCCGTGACGCCGGGGGCATTCCCGGCACAGGGGATATCGATGATCAAGCCGG
>CAXTWJ010000078.1:4581-9786 GCA_964247925.1 uncultured Sphingomonas sp. | reverse complement strand
CCGAGGACGAGGATGCAGGTGGCGGCGTCGAACGGGCCCGGCGGCGCGTCGGCGACCGTTCCCTCGATCAGGGTCATGCGGTTCCCTGCCGCGTCGCCCGCCACCGCGCGGGCCAGATCGAGCATGGCGCCGGCGGGATCGACGCCGACGAACCGCCAGCCCGGCTCGGCGCCGGCGAGATAGCGGGTCTCCAGCCCCCCGCCGGCCCCGATCACCAGCACCGTGCCGTCGGCCGGCATCGTCTCGGCCAGCAGCACGGCGATCATCTGCATGAGGCCGGCGTGACCCGGCGCGAAGGCGGGCGGCCCCTTCGCCACATACTGGCGAACATGGTCGGGATCGGCGAAATGGGCGTTCAGATCGGCCATCAGGCACCCTCGGCAACAGGGGATCGACGGCGCGAGGTATGGCCGAGCGGCTCGAAAGGCCAGAGACAGCCACGCCGCTCATCTCCAGCATCGCGAAGGGCGAACCCGTCCGCATCGCGTTCAGGCCACCGTGGTGTCTCCGCGCCGGCGCGAGCCGACAAAGCCGTCCGGCCTGATCTTCACCACCTCGCCGGCGGCGTCTGCCGTCAGCCCGGACCAGTCGACGCCCTCGTCCAGGAAGCGGAAATCTCTCCCGGCCCGCAGCACCTCGCCCACGGCGTCCGGGCCGCCCAGCGCGACGCCCTCCGGCCCGAGGAGGTCGAGCGTCGACCGGCGCCGTCCTCCTACCTCGATCCAGGCGTGCGGGAAGCGCGTGCCGACCTGCGTCCGCAACGCGTCCACCGTATCGCCCTCGCCGTAGCGATAGCGCATCAGCAGCTCGCCGCCGCCGCGCATCTTGGGGTAATCCGCCGCGTTGCCCTCGGTCCTGATGCCGAACCGCAGGTCGAAGTCGTCGCGGATCTGCGCCTGCTCGCCGTTGCACAGCGCGACCGGGCGGCGATCCGCCTCGTAGCCGGCCAGCAGCGCGTCCGCCTCGCCGTCGCGCGCGGCGCGGGCCAGCCGCCAGGCGGCGTTCTGCGCGTCGGCGATGCCGGTGTTGCCGTTGAACCCGCCCCAGGGCGGCATGATGTGCGCGGCGTCGCCGACGAGGACCACGCGTCCGTCGACATAGCGGTCCGCCACCCGGTCGACCGCGACCCAGGCGCCGCGATAGCGGATCGATACCGGCTTGGCGGTCCCGACCGCGGCGCGGACCTTGGCCGCGCACACCTCGTCCGACCAGCCCTCGGGATCGTCGCGGTCGGGATCGTACTCCAGGTGGAAGGCCCAGCGGTCTGCGTTGTTCATCGACAGGAAGAAGCCCCGGACCTCATCGTTCGCGACCTCGCACTGGCTGAAGGTGCGGCCGCGCACCTCCTCGGCCAGGTCCGCCGTGAAGAACAGGTTGAGATAGTGCCGCGCGCGGCCGCTGCCGTGCCGGCCGATGCCGAGCGACGCGCGCGCGATCCGTCGGCGGCGGCGAGGAAGCCGGCCTCTACGATCCCCTCGTCGCCATCCGCCGTTGCCACCCGGGCGACCACCGCGCCCGCTCGCTGCTCGAAGCCGAGCACGGCGTGGCCGAAGCGGACGTCGCCGCCGCGCTCCTCCAGCGCGCGGCGCAGGATGGGCTCGATCGCGGTCTGCGGACAGGCGACCATGCGGCAGGGCGACGGGTCGTCGCCGGTCATCACCGACCGGTCCGGGATGACCAGCTCTTCCGCTTCCAGCATGGTGGCGCCGCGGCGGGCGCCGCCGAACAGGCCCTGCTCCCAGGCCCGCCTCGCGGCGTCCTCGATCTTCTCCTGCAGGCCGAGCTGCCGGAACAGCTCCATGCTCCTCGCCGCCCAGCCGCGCGCGCGGGGCAGGGGCGACGGCTCGGCGCGCTGCTCGACCAGGATGAACGGGACGCCGTGCCATTGCAGGAACAGCGCAGTGGACAGGCCGACCAGGCCGCCACCGACGACGAGCACCTCCGCACGTTCCGATCGCTTCGGCATGTCGGATCTCCTATCCGGAGGAGCGTAATCAGCTTATCATCGATAAGGTTCCCGCGATGGCCCGGCTCGACAGGCATCAGATCGTCCGCGAGGCGCTCGTCCTGCTCGACGCGGTGGGGAGCGCCGCGCTCACCACCCGCGGCCTCGCGGCCCGGCTGGGCGTCGAGCAGCCGGCGCTCTACTGGCATTTCCGCAACAAGGCCGCGCTGCTGGCCGCCATGGCGCACGAGGCGATGGAGCCGCACGCCCAGCGGACGCTGCCCGGGCCGGGCGACGACTGGCGCGCCTGGTTCGCCGCCAACGCCCGGAGCCTGCGCGCGACGCTGCTCGCGCATCGCGACGGGGCGATCCTGCACGCCTCGAGCCGGCCGCGATCCGACCACCAGGCGGTGATCGCCCAGAAGACTGCGTTCCTGGTGGCGAGCGGACTGTCGGCAGCCGAGGCCGCGTCCGCGCTGCTCAACGTCGGCCGCTTCACCCTCGGCGCGGTGCTCGAAGAACAGGCCGAGCGGTCCGTCGACGGGATCGAACGGGATGCGCCCGCGCCCGATCACGCGGCCTCGTTCGAGGCGGGGCTGCGGACGGTCATCGCCGGGCTGCAATGGTCGCTGGAGAACGGCGCCGCTCGCCTTGGCGACGCCGAGCCTGCCGCGTCCCGGTCGGGCTAGCGCTCCCTAGTACCCATGACCGGGGAGCCCGCGCCGTGGCACGATCACAAGTGTGTCGTGAACCAGCGGGTGGCGGCGGCCATCACCTGCGGGAACGCGCGATCGGGCATGTAGGCGTCGTAATGGCCGCCCTTGACCGTCACCAGTTCCTTGGGCTCGAGCGCCGCCTCGAAGAACGACAGGCCGATCGCCGCCGGCATGGTGTGGTCCTCCAGCGCGACCAGCATCATCAGCGGCGTGGGGCTGATCCGGGCCGCGTAGCCGCGCACGTCGTAGCCGAACGCATATTGCAGCGAGCGGAGCGTGAACCGGTTCTGCCACGTCGCGGGCACGCCGCCTGGGCCGTGCTCGAAATAATCCATGGCGGCATCGTCGCGGAACAGCGCGAAGTCGGTCGATGGGTCGTCCTCGCGGCGTCCGAGCGTCACGACGCGGGGCGGCTCGCCCGCGAGCGTCCTGCGCTGCTCCTTCTCGAACATCGCGCCGAACTGGTCGAGCATCCGCGGGCCGCCCGCCGCCAGGGCGACGTCGTAGCCCGAGACCCAGGGGTTGGAGGAGACGACCGCCTTCACCCGCCGGTCCTCGGCCGCGACCGCCAGCACGTGCCCGCCGCTGAAGCTGGTACCGAACAGGCCGAGGCGGTCCGCGTCGAACCCGGGCACGGTCTGCGCGAAGCTGATCGCCAGGCGCATGTCGCGCCCCTGCGCGATCGGGTCGATCTCCAGCCGCGGCTCGCCCTCGCTGATGCCAGTGTTGCGGTGCTCGTAGACGAGCACGCCGAGGCCTGCCCGGACGAACGCCTCGGCGGTCGGCACCATGCGCTCGACGCTGTCGGCGAAGCCGCCGCTCATCACCACGGCGGGTACGGCGGCGTCGCCGCCATCGGGATGGTAGATGCTGCCGCGAAGTTTGAAGCGTCCGTCATAGGTGGGGAACTCGATCGGCTCGGGCACGGTGACCTCCTCGCTGTCAGGCATCCCGACATCGTGTCCGCGATGTGGCCCGGCCAGCGTGCGACGGTCCGAAAAGAGTCAGCGGGCGTCTAGATCGGGCGATGGTGCAGCTTGGCCCGCCGCTTCCGCCCGCCGATAGGCGTCGGGGGACAGGCCGACCACGCGCGCGAACGCGGCGCTGAACGCCCCGGCCGAGCCGTAGCCGACGGCACGGGCGACCTCGGTCGTTCGCGCGCCCCCGCTCAGGGCACGCCGCGCCAGCGCCATCCGCCAGCGCAGCAGATAGCTGATCGGCGTCGTCCCCACGCGCCGCTCGAACCGCTCCGCGAACAGCGATCGCGACAGGCCGCCGCCGCTGGCCCGCGTCGCCACCGTCCAGGCCCTGCCGGGCTGCGTGTGGATCGCGCGCCGCGCCCCGGCGCCGCCGCCCGCGCGCCCGCCGGCGCGCAGGCCCCCCCGCGTGTCGCCAGGGTAGGCCGGATCGAACCGCAGCGCCTCGATCAGCATGATCTCCAACAGCCGGTCCAGGACGGGCGAGGCGGCGGCCCGCCCACTCGAGCTCTCCTCGTCGATCAGGTCGAGCAGCGTGGCGAGCCGCCCGGTGGCCGACGCGGGCAGCACGACGACAGGCTCCAGCATGCCGGCGAGGAGATCGGCATTGGCGCGATCGACGCCGACATAGCCGCCGAGAATCGTCGTCGTCGGCGCGGCGTCCCCATGGCCGAGCTCGACCAGCCCCGGGAAGGTCAGCGGCAGGTCCTCGATCAAATGCCCGCGACCCTCGCCGTGGCGCAGCTCCCACGGCCGTGGCTTCGGCATCAGAAGGTAGTCGCCCCACGACAGGCTCACCGGCTCGCTGTCCTCACGGCGCAGGTCGCAGCAGCCGGCGGTGACCAGCCCGAAGGCGATCCCGTCATCGGCGGGGAAGCACGCCGCCCAGTCTCCCCGGCCGATGATCTTCTTCCAGCCCAGGATGCGCGGCCGCAGCAGGTCGACGATTTGGGCGATCGGGTCGCCGGACGATGCCTCTGTTTCGCTCATCAGACAGTCATTGCCCGTCCGAGCCCACCGAAAGCAACCGCTTGGGCGATAGCGTGCGCCGTCGGCTCGGTCAGGCAAACGGCGCCTAGAAATTGGCGAGCAGCCACGAATCGAGTCGAAGCCTGAAGCCCCGATCGCGTCACCGATTGGGGTCGGCTACATGGCGGAGCGGCTGGCGGCGAACCCCGGGTTGGTCGTGCCCCGCAACGCCGGCGACCGGCGGACCGAGAGCAAGAAGACGCTGCTCCAGGTCATCAAGGACGTTGGCGGGACCTGGTAGGGCCAGGCATCACGTCGCCACGCCCGGCCCCGGGTCCGCCTCGCGCGCGGGGCGGGCAGGGGCGCCGGGCTTGCTGTCGGCCCACTGCTTCCACGCCAGCAGCAGCGCCGACATGATCGCCGGGCCGATGAACAGCCCGACCAGCCCGAACGTCTCCAGCCCGCCGAACGTGCCGAGCAGCGCCAGCACGAAGGGCAGCTTGACCGAATTGCCGATGATCGCCGGCTGCACGACATTGTCGCCGACGAACATCACCACGATGGAAAAGCCGAACAGCAGCGCCGCCGCGATCAGCGC
>CAXTWJ010000078.1:2996-4571 GCA_964247925.1 uncultured Sphingomonas sp. | reverse complement strand
GGCCCTGGATCAGCAGGATCAGCGTCGCGATCGAGAAGGCGAACCACGCCCCGAACGGCAGCGTCGCGACGAAGACCGTCAGCACCGCGAACAGCAGCGGCCGCGGCACGCCCGCCAGCCAGTAGCCGATGCCGATCAGCGTGCCCTCGCCCACCGCCACCAGCACCGTGCCCACCACCGTGCCGCGCACCGCGCCCGCCAGTCGGTCGGAGAAGCGCCGGCCGAAATCGCCCAGCGCGCGATAGCTCACCCGGTCCAGCTCGGTGGCCAGCTTGGCGCCGTTCGCCAGCATCGCGACCAGCAGGACCAGCGTGATCAGGAACAGCATCACCCCATTCGCGGCCTGTCCGGCGGCGGAGCGCGTATAGCCGAACACCGCGCCCGCGTTGATCCCGCCGAGCAGGCCCGCGGCCGCCTGCGGGCTGCCGATATGGCTGTTCCAGAACGTCAGCAGCCGCGACCCCACCAGCGGCAGGCCGCCCAGCCATGTCGGCGCCGCCAGCCCCGTGCGCTGCACGCCCGCGACCCAGGCCATCGCGTCCTGGCTTTCCTGCACCGCCGATCCTGCGACAATGGCGATCGGGATCATCACCAGCACGGCGGTCGCCACCGCGAAGCCGAGCGCGATCAACCCGTCATGGCCGGGGAAGCGCCGGATCGCGCGTGCGTGCAGCGGCCACAGCGCCAGCGCCAGCACACCCGCCCAGGCGACCGGCGCCAGGAACGCCTTGGCGACATAGATCGACAGCGCCAGGATGCCGACCGTCACCCAGCGCTGCCGCGTCCTGACCGTGCGCTCGGCCTCGGTGCCCGTGATGTCCGCCATGACTGCAGCTCCTGTTCGCCACCCCAACGCGGCGCCCGCGCCGAAAGTGCCGGTGGAGGCGAGCGCGGCGAACGGTTAAGGCGCGGGGCATGAACGCGAACCTGTCCGCCGACCGCCCGACCTTCGTTATCCACCTCGAATGCTCGATGACCGGCGAGCGGTACGCGGCGGACGAGCTGCACGGGCTGAGCCGCGTTGGCCGGCCGCTGCTGGTCCGCTACGACCTGCCCGCCGCCGCCGCCGCGCTGTCGCGCGACGCGCTGGAGCGCCGACCGACGGACCTGTGGCGCTGGCGCGAGCTGCTGCCGGTCCGCCGGACGGAGAGCATCGTCAGCCTGGGCGAGGGCGAGACGCCGCTGATCCCGATTCCCCGCTCGGGCGGCGGCGACGTGCTGGTCAAGGACGAGGGCCGGCTGCCGACCGGCTCGTTCAAGGCGCGTGGCCTCGTGATGGCGGTCGCGATGGCGCGCGAGCTGGGCGTCACCCGCATCGCGATGCCGACCAACGGCAACGCCGGCGCCGCGCTCGCCGCCTATGCCTCGCGCTGCGGGATCGACTGTGTGGTCTTCTGCCCGGAGGACACGCCGGAGGTGAACGTGCGCGAGATCGGGCAGCAGGGCGCGCGCGTGTGGCGGGTCAACGGCCTGATCGACGAATGCGGCGCGATCGTCGGGCGCGGGGCCGCGGAGGGGCGCTGGTTGGACTTCGCGACGCGGAAGGCGCCCGCCCGGCTCGAGGGGCAGAAGCCG
>CAXTWJ010000078.1:0-2986 GCA_964247925.1 uncultured Sphingomonas sp. | reverse complement strand
ACTGCCGGACGCGAGCTTCTATCCCACTGGCGGCGGCACCGGGCTGATCGGGATGTGGAAGGCGTTCGACGAGCTGGAACGGCTCGGCTGGATCGGCCCGGAACGCCCCCGGATGTACGCGGTCCAGGCCGCCGGCTGCGCGCCCATCGTCAAGGCGTTCGAGGCCGGCGCCGAGCACGCCGAGCGCTGGGAGGACGCGCACACCGTCGCCGCCGGCATCCGCGTGCCGCGCGCGGTCGGCGACTTCCTGATCCTGCGCGCGGTGCGGGCAAGCGGCGGCAAGGCGCTGGCGGTCGGCGACCCCGCGCTGCTCCGCGCCGTGGACGATTGCGCGCGCCAGGACGGGCTGCTGCTCTGCCCGGAGGGTGGCGCGACGCTCGCCGCCTACCGCGAGGCCCTGCGGACGGGCGAGGTCGATGCGGAGGAGCGGGTCGTCCTGTTCAACTGCGCCACCGGCCTCAAATACCCGATGCCCCCGGCCGACAACCGCCTCGACCGCCACGCCCCGATCGATTTCGACGCGCTGTGATTCAGCGGGTTCGGGGGCAGAGGGTCGCGAGAAAGCGCGGCATCAGGCCGCTCGACCGGAGCGCGGGCCTGTAGGCGGCAGCCTCGCACGACGCCCTGCTGCCCTCGCCGGCGTCGCAGCTCACGATCCGCCGTCGGCTGATCGCGGCAGCGCCCGGTCCAGCCGCGCCTTGTCCGTCACAGCTCCACCGCCGGCAGCGGCACCGTCGCCGGGCCGCTCAGCACCTCCCCATCGGGCGCGAATTGCGAGCCGTGGCAGGGGCAGTCCCAGACGCGCTCCAGCCCATTCCAGTGGACGATGCACCCCAGATGCGTGCAGGTCGCAGAGCGCAGGTGCAGCTGGCCCGCGTCGTCGCGGAACGCCGCCACCTTCTTCAGCCCGTGGCGCACCAGCGCCGCCTCGCCGGGTTTCAGCTCATCGACGCTGCGCGCGCCGCCGGGCGTCAGATATTAGGCGAAGTTCGCGGCCGCGTGCGCCAGGTTGGTCGCGAGTTCGCCCGCCGCGCGCAGCGTCACCCGGTCGGGCGAGAAGGTCGCCTCATCGGAGGCGCCGCCCGCCACCAGGTCGCGGATCACCAGCGCGCCGACGACCGCGTTGGTCAGCCCCTCGCCGGAGTCGCCGGTGTGGAGGTAGATGCGCTTCTTGCCATGCGCGAGGCCGGAGAAGGGCAGGATGTCGAGCGGCTCCAGCACCATGCCCGACCAGCCGTGGCTCCGCCGCTCCCACGCCGGGTAGCGTTCGCGCGTCCACGCCTCCAGCGCGTCGAGCCTGGCCTCGCCATCATCATGCTCGCCCAGCCGATGGTCCTCGCCGCCGACGATCAGCACGTCGTGGTCGGCCTCGGGCTGGATGCGGACATAATGGTAATTGTCGAGCGTGTCCCAGACCAGCGCGTCCGCGACCGATCCCTTGGGCACCGGCCCGGCGATCGCGTAGGAGCGGTACGGCTCCTGCTTGACCTGGATCGGCAGGTCGCCGAGCGCCGCGTTGGCGGCCATCACCGTGATCGGCGCGTGGAGTTCGACGCCGTTCTCCAGCTTGATGAAGGCCTGCTGCTCGTCCTCCCACGGCCCGCACACCGCCGTGTCGCCGTGGATGCGCCCGCCCAGCCGCTCGATCGCCGCCGCCAGCCCGGTCAGATATTTGAGCACGTGAAAGCGCGCCTGGTTGGGCCACAGCAGCGCGCGGCCGGTGTCGATGCCCGGCACCGGCGCCCGATCGACGAACCGCACGCCCGGGATGCCCAGCGCCGCGCAGGCGCGCTCCTCGCGGTCCAGTTCCTCGGGCCCGTGCTCGGATGCCGCATAGAGATAGCCATCGACCCGCTGGAAATCGCAGTCGATTTCCTCCTCGCGCACGATCTGCTCGATCCGGTCGAGCGCGGCGGTGACGCGCTGGTAGTAGGCCTTGGCGTCGCCGTCGCCGCGCTCGCGACGCAGCTCGTGGTAATAGTCGTCGAGCTGCCAGGCGAGGTGGCCGGTGGTGCGCGCCGACTGGCCCAGCCCGGGGCTTCCCCGGTCCAGCACCAGCACGCGCTGGCCCATGCGCGCCAGCTCGTAGGCGATCGACAGCCCGGCGATGCCCGCGCCGACGATCACCGCTTCGGACTCCACCGCTTGCGTCAGTGCCGGCCGGGCGGCGGGGCCGGGCTGATCCATCCATACGGACCGGGTCCGCTCGTCGCCGACGTTCATGCTGCTCTCTCCATCGTCCGACGATCCAACGGGCAAGCCCCGCGTTCGGTCCGGCGGCTTCGCGGCATTCGTTGTGAAAGAGATCGCGGTGTTACGCTATGTTACCGCGTGACGGCGACACGCCCTTGCCAGGTTGATCGAGATTGGCGCGCTGCTCTTCCGACTCGGGCAGACCTGCGGGGCGGGGGCGATCGCCCGCCGCCTGTGCCGCTTCATCGCCCACGCGACCGCATCGGAGGACGCCCGTGCCGGACCTCAACACGCCCGATTATTACCGCCGCCGCGAGGCGCAGGAGCACGCGCTCGCCAGCCGGGCCACGCTGCCCACCATCGCCGCGATCCACCACGACCTGGCCGACCGCTACCGCCGGCTGGCGCAGGAAGCGGCCGACATCCGACCCAGCCTGCGCGTGGTCGTTTCCTAATAGGGCGCCGGGTCGGCCGGCCCGACCACCGTCGCCGTCGTCGCGAGCGCCCGGTCGGCCAGCACCAGCGTCATCGGCGTCGTGCGGCCCGGTGTCAGCCGGGGATCGAGGTCGAAGATCATGCCGGGCCGCCCGCCCGGCGCGAACCGCGCTGCGCCCCCGGCGGGCACGATCACGCTCGCCAGCCCGCGCATCCCGCCCGCCATGCTTTCGTGCAGCTCCGCGCGCCGCGCGGCGCGGAGCTTCGCCCCGATCAGCGTCGCGCCCCGCCTGCCGCCCCCCAGCGTGAAATAGCCCGCCGCCCGCCGCCCCGGCCCCGCCGCCAGCCGCACCCAGGC
>CAXTWJ010000077.1:0-9807 GCA_964247925.1 uncultured Sphingomonas sp. | reverse complement strand
AATAGGTGCCGCGCAGCGCGATCTCCTTGATCGGCTGGAACTTGGCGGTGAACTTGGGCGAGAAATGACCGAAGCCCGTCGAGTAGTGATCATACCGGCCGGATGCGTTCAGGTCGAGCAAGGTCAGGATCGGCGCATCGACCTCGAAGAAACCAGCCGTGACGGTGCGCGAGCCAAAGGCTTGCGCCGTGGTCAGGCCCGGCACGTCAAGATTTGGGTTCGGGCTGCGATTGGTCAGCTTCTCCCGCCGGACCTGGCCGCCGATCGCGAGTTTGGCATCGCCGCCCGGCAACGCGAACAGCGCGCCGCTGACCGAGGCGTCGAGCGTCGCTTCCGACGAGTTCGACTTGACGTTGATCGGCGGCAGCACGGCGTCGCGCACGGCGTCGGTGTTGAGCGACGGATTGACGAAGTTGTACGAACCCGTGTTGATCGCGCGCGTCAGCCCGGCGAGGTTGGCATAGCCGTAGAAGGTCAGGTCCAAGTTATCCCGCGAATAGGCGCCTTGGACGTTCCAGTCGAACTTGCCGGCGATGCGGCCGTTCAGCCCGCCATAGACGCGGTACACCTCGTTGATGCGGTTGCTGCCCGAGAAGGTGTCGCCAAACAGATAGTAGATGCGCGCCGCGCCGTTAGCCGGATCGTTGGCATAGGCGGCGGCATAGGGGTTGTTCGGGTTGAGCTGGCGATCGGCGGCCGTCGCACAGTTCGTGCCCGCCGAGCAGATGTAGACGGGCAGCACGATGCCGGGGTTGCTGGTCGCGGTGGAGGGCTGGCCGCCGAAAGCCTGCGTCTGACGGATCGCTCGCGGCGCGTTGATGATGTTTACCCGGTCATGCGCATAGCTGCCCGCGAGATAGGCTTCCACGTCGTCACCCAGCTTGAACGTCGCGCGCGCGACCGCGTCGTAGCGTTCCTGCTTGGGAAGGATCTGAGCGTACTCGCGCGTCAGGTCGTGCGCACAGGCGGACCCGCGACGCGACCCGGTCGTCTCCGAATAGACGCCGTACGGGCAGTTTGCCAGCGGGGTCAGCGATGTGAAGATCGCCGGATTGGTGAGATTGGCCACCGAGCCCGCCAGCGGGTTGTTGAGATCCGTCTGGCGCACGCGGGTCACGATCGCGTTGGGGGTGGCCGTGGTCAGCGTGTCGTCCGCGCGGTTGTTGTCCCTGCCACCGATCGCGCGCAGGTCCAGCGTGTTGAATGGAAAGCCACGCGAATCGGCAGAGATGCGTCCGTCGAACTCATAGTCGCCGCCGACATAGACGTTGTAACCCTGCGCGTCATAGTCGCCGAAGCCGGCGAGCATATGTGCGCGGTACTTGAAGCCATCGCCCTTCTGCGTCGTGCCGCCCTCGGCGCCACCCTCGAAGCCGGTGACGTGCTTGCGCGTGATGATGTTGACCACGCCGCCGATCGCGTCCGCGCCGTAGAGTGAAGAGGCGCCGTCCTTCAGCACCTGCACCTGCTGGACATTGACGATCGGGATGCTGTTCAGGTCGGTATAGGCGTTGTGCCCATCGTCGTTCAGCGGGAAGTTGGTGGAGCGCAGGCCATCCACCAGGATCACCGTCGAGGAGACGCCCAGGTTGCGCAGCGACACGGCCGCGCCACCGGCCGAGAAGCCGCTGGTGAAGCCGTTGCCGATCGAGCCCGCGCCGTCGGCGGAGATCGAGCGCACCGCGTCCGTCACGTTGGTGATCGCGGCCTTTTGCAGGTTCTCGGCGGTCAGCACCGTCACGGGCGAGGCCGTGGTGGTCGCGTCACGAAACAGCGTGCCGGTGACGACGACGTCCTGCCCGGCGTCGGCCTGGTCGCCCTGTGCCGTGGACAGGGCGGCATCGTTCTCCTTTTGCGTGTCCTGCGGACTCGGCGCCGTCGCGGCGTCTGGCTTCGCGGCATCCACGGTCTGACCCGCGGGCGCGCTCTGCGCCGAGGCGGGCTGGGCGGCAAGTGCGATGATCAACGCGAGCGGCGCGGCGCCGCGGCGCACGGTGTCGTGAAGCCGGGATGACATACGTATAAACACTCCCCATCCGTCCGACACGGGTCGAAACGGTTGTCGGCACTGCGGACCATCCGGGTGCCCCCCGGGGTTAGTCGTGTCGGGTCGGCAACGATTTGTAAACAGCCGGTTCGGCCATTTTCATCCGAAGTGTCTATTAGGTGACACTAGGGTACGGACATCAGGCGGCCGCCCGGAGCCGCGATGTCCGGATCATGTCCGCCGCTTTCTCCGCGATCATGATGGTCGGCGCGTTGGTATTGGAGCTGACCAGCGACGGGATGACCGACGCGTCCACGACCCGCAGCCCGGCGAGGCCGTGGACGCGCAGCTGCTCATCTACCACGGCGCGGGTGTCGCCGGTCGGGGCCATCTTCGCGGTGCCGACGGGGTGATAGATCGTCTCGGCGGTCGCGCGGACCCAGGCGTCGATCGCCTCGTCGGTCGCGACCGCGTCGCCCGGCGCCAGCTCGTCGCCGCGATAGGGCGCGAGCGCCGCCTGGCCGACGACGCGCCGACCGATCCGCACCGCCTCGCGCAGCACGCGGCGGTCCTCGGGCGTGGCGAGGTAGTTGGCCTCGATCCTGGGGTCCGCGAACGGATCTGGCCCGTGCAGGCCGATGCGGCCGCGGCTTTCCGGGCGGAGCTGGCAGAGGTGGAGCGAGAAGCCGTCCTCCGTCGCCTTCACCTTGCCATGATCGCGCATGATCGCGAGCACGCCGTGGATCTGGATGTCGGGCCGCGACAGTCCTTCGCGCGAAGGGATGAAGGCGCCCGCCTCCAGGAAGTTCTGTCGTCCCGGCCCGGTGCCGCGCAGGGCATAGCGCAGGCCGACGGCGAGCTGGCGCAGCCCGCGCGTAACGGCATAGACGGAGCGCAACCCCTGCGATCGCCAGTTCATGATGACATCCAGATGGTCCTGCAGGTTCTCGCCGACGCCGGGCAGCGGATGGGTGACGGTCACGCCGGCGGCGCGCAGCCGCTCGGGGTCGCCGATGCCGGACAGCTGCAGGATCTGCGGGCTCTGCGCCGCGCCGGCGCAGAGCAGCACCTCGCCCGACGCCACGGCCGACCGGGGCTGGCGGCGTTTGCCGACGACATATTCGACTCCCGTCGCGCGGCCGTTCTCGATGCGAATGCGCGTGGTGCGCGCCTCCAGCACGACCTGGAGGTTGGGGCGGTTCATCACCGGGCGGAGATATGCCTCCGCCGCGCTCCAGCGACGGCCGTTGGAGACGGTCAGGTCATAGGGGCCGAATCCCTCGAACTGCGCGCCGTTAAAATCTTCGGTGACGGGGTAGCCGGCCTGGCGCCCCGCCTCGATCAGCGCCGCGTTGAACGGGCTGTCGCTCTCGCCGGGGGAGATGTGCAGCGGGCCGTCGGCGCCGTGCAGGTCGCCGCCGCGGTGATGGCCCTCCAGACGCCGGAAATAGGGCAGCACGTCGTCCCAGCCCCAGCCGGTCAGCCCCGACTGGCGCCACTCGTCATAGTCCAGCGGGTGGCCGCGCATATAGATCATGCCGTTGATCGCCGAGCTGCCGCCCAGCCCGCGCCCGCGCGGCCACCAGAGGCGACGGTCGTTCAGGTGCGGCTCCGGCTCGGTCCAGAAGCCCCAATTGTGATCGCTCTTCTGTTTGATCAGCTCGCCGACGCCGGCGGGCATCCTGACCAGCATCTTGTCATTATGCCCACCCGCCTCCAGCAGCAGCACGGTGGTGCCCGGATCATCCGTCAGCCGCGCGGCGAGACAGCAGCCGGCCGAGCCGGCCCCGATGATGATGTAGTCGAAGCTGTCCATGGTCGGTCAGGGCTCCAGGATGATCTTGCCGAGGTGCGTGCTCGCCGCCAGCGCGTCGAACGCGGCGCGCCACTGGTCGAGCGGCAGGCGGGCGTGGATGCGCGGCGCGATGCGCCCGTCGTGGGCGAGGCGCCAGACCGCGTCGAGGTCCGCCCTGCCCTGCTCGGGGAAGCGGCGGCCCTGTTCGCCGGCGCGGACGCCGATGATCGAGAAGCCCTTGATGAGTGGGATGTTGGTGGGCGCGGTGGCGATCCGACCCGAGGTGAAGCCGACCACCAGCAGCCGGCCTCCGAACGCGATACAGCGGGTGGACTCGTCGAAGACGTCGCCGCCGACGGGGTCGAACACCAGGTCGGCGCCGCCGCCCGTGCGGTCCTTGACGGCATCGCGGAAACCGGGCGCGGACAGCGTCACGACGCCGGGGTGCAGCGCTTCGATCGCCGCGCGCTTGTTCGCCGAGCGTGAGGTCGCGATCACCTGCGCGCCCAGCGCCCGCGCGAGATCGACCGCGGCCAGCCCAACGCCACCGCTCGCGCCATGGACGAGCACCCATTCGCCCGTCCGCATCCGACCCAGCCTGACCAGCGCTACATAGGCCGTCACATAGGCCGCGCCCACCGCCGCCGCCTCGGCGAAACCGAGCCGGTCGGGCATCAGTCGCGCGGTTGCGGCCTCGACCGCGACCGTTTCCGCGAAGCCGCCCAGCCGCGTGCCCGCGACCACCCGATCGCCGGGCGAGAAGCCACTGTCCGCGTCCGCTTCGACCACCTCGCCCGCCATTTCCATGCCGAGCGTGAAGGGCAGGGCTGGCCTGAGCTGATAGGCGCCGCGCGTCATCAGCAGGTCGGGGTAGTTGAGCGCCGCCGCGCGGACACGGACAAGTAGCTGGCCGCGCGCGCGGACCGGCGGGGGCACGTCCGTCAGCGCGACGCCGGACAGGTCGTCCGACAGCGCGTGGACGATCAGCGCCTTCATCGCGCGACGCCCAGGATACCGATCAGCTCTTCCAGCAGGTCCGGCATCGACAGGTGCGGCGCATGGATCTTGCTTAGTCCCAGGCTCATCAGCGCATAGCCGCGCACCGCGGCCTGATGCCGCGCGAAGCCCGCCGCCTCGATGCAGTCGGTCAGGAAGCCGAGCACGACGGCGTCGTTGCGCTCCACCGCGTGCCGCGCGCGCTCGTCGCTGTCGGCCCAGGCGCGCATCGCGATCGACAGGCGCGACAGGCCGCGACGGCGCACGATCTGCGCGAGCAGGCGGATGCGGTCGAGCGGTTCAGTCTCCACGCGCCGGATCGCCTCGACCAAGCCCGCCACCTCGGCGCCAGCCCAATGCGCGGCGAGCCGGCCCTGATAGGCGTCGAAGTCGGGGAAATGGTGATAGAAGCTGCCGGTGGACACGCCGAGCTCGTCAGCGAGCGGGCGGAGTTTGAGCGCGCGCAGGCCACCACGCCGGAGCAGAGACTGGCCCGCCTTCAGCCAGTCGCGCTGGGTCAGGTCCGGGGCGCGAACGCTTGACAGGGTGGCAGCCATAACGAAGGTTATGCCGCATCGGAGCGGCGGTAAAGCCGCCCGGTTAGGAGAGTTCGATGCTGCATCCCGTCCGGCACGCCCGGACCATGCCGGACAAGCCCGCCTTCGTCATGGCCGGCTCCGGCGAGACCGTCACCTATGCCGAACTGGATGCCCGGGCCAACCAGGGCGCGCACCTGCTGCGCTCGCTCGGGCTGACGCGGGGTGACGGGATCGCGGTGCTGATGGACAATTCGGCGCGCTATCTGGAGGTGATGTGGGCGGCGGAGCGGACGGGGGTATATGCGACCTGTGTGTCGTCGAAGCTGACCGCGGCCGAAGCGAAGTATATCATCCGCGACGGGAACTGCCGGGTGCTGATCGCGAGCCGCGGGGTCGCCGAGTTGGCGGCGGCGCTCGCGCCGCTGATCCCGGACGTCGCGCTGTTCATGGCGGACGACGCGATCGAGGGCTGGCGATCGTGGGAAGCGGCGTGCGCGGCCGAGCCGGCGACGCCGATCGACGACCCGGAGCCGGGCGCGATCATGCTCTACTCGTCCGGCACGACGGGGGTGCCCAAGGGCGTGCGCCACCCGCTGCCCGAAGAGCCGTGGGGCAAGACGCCGTCGGTGCTCGTCGCGCTGGGACAGGCACTGTACGGCTTCACCTCCGACATGGTCTATCTGTCGCCCGCGCCGCTGTACCACGCCGCGCCGCTGCGCTGGTCGATGGCGGTGCAGCAGCTGGGCGGCACGGTGGTGGTGATGGAGCGGTTCGACCCGGAAGCCGCGCTCGCGGCGATCGAGCGGTACCGGGCGACGCACGCCCAATGGGTGCCGACGCACTTCGTGCGGCTGCTCAAGCTGCCCGACGCGGTCCGGCAGCAGTACGACACCAGCTCGCTCCGGAGCGTGTGGCACGCCGCCGCCCCGTGCCCCGTCCCGGTCAAGCGCGCGATGATCGATTGGTGGGGGCCGATCGTGGGAGAGTATTACGCCGGGACGGAAGGCAACGGGTTCTGCGCGATCTCCGCGACGGAATGGCTGGAGCGCCCGGGGTCGGTCGGGCGCAACCTGACGGCGTTGACCAAGGTCTGCGACGAGGACGGGACCGAACTGCCGCCGCGGACCGAGGCCACGGTCTATTTCGCCGGCGGGGGCGTGTTCAGCTATCACAACGACCCGGAGAAGACCGCAGCGGCGGCGAACCGGCATGGCTGGACGACGCTGGGCGATGTCGGCTGGCTGGACGAGGACGGCTATCTCTACCTGACCGACCGCAAGAGCTTCACCATCATCTCGGGCGGGGTGAACATCTATCCGGCCGAGATCGAGAATGTGCTGGTCACGCATCCGGACGTCGCCGACGTGGCGGTGATCGGCGCGCCGCACGAGGAGTGGGGCGAGGAGGTGGTCGCGATCGTCCAGCCCCGCGACATGGCCGAGGCCGGGCCGGCGCTGGCCGCCGAGCTGCTCGCCTTCGCGCGGGCGAACCTGTCCCACGTCAAGGTGCCGCGCCGGATCGACTTCCGCGCGGAACTGCCCCGGCACGAAACGGGCAAGCTCTACAAGCGAATGCTGGTCGAGGAATATCGCGCTAAAGCAGCCCCCGCAGCAGCCACAGGTTGAGGCCGATGATGACGGCGGCGATGGTCCAGGCGAGCGTGTGGAGCCAGCGCGGGCTGACATGGGCGCCCATCAGCCTGCGGTCGGCGGTGAAGCGGACCAGCGGCACGACGGCGAAGGGGAGCTGCAGCGAGAGCACCACTTGGCTCAGCACCAGCAGCTGCGTCGCGCCCCGGTCGCCGGCCGCGCCGACCACGAAGATCGCGGGGACGATCGCGAGCAGCCGTGTGACGAGGCGGCGTGCCCAGACGGGCAGGCGGAGATCGAGGAACCCCTCCATCACGATCTGCCCGGCGAGCGTGCCCGTCACCGTCGAGTTCTGCCCCGACGCGAGCAGCGCGACCGCGAACACCGCGCTCGCCGCGCCGACGCCGAGCATGGGGGAGAGCAGCCGGTAGGCCTGGTCGATCTCGGCCACGTCGTGCCGCCCGCCGCCGTGGAACACCGCCGCCGCGACGAGCAGGATCGCGGCGTTGATGAAGAAGGCGAGGCCGAGCGCGATCGTCGAGTCCCAGGTGGCGAGCCGGAGCGCCTCCGCCTTGTCGCTCCAGGCGCGCGTCTGGACGATCGAGGAGTGCAGGTAGAGATTGTGCGGCATCACCGTCGCGCCCAGGATGCCGATCGCCAGATACAACTGCGCGGGATCGGTGATGATCGACGGCGACGGGATCAGCCCGCCCAGCACCGCGGCGATCGGCGGGCGGGCGTACAGCAGCTGCCATGCGAAACACCCCGCGATCAGCAGCAGCAGCGCGATGATGAAGGCTTCCAGCTTGCGGAAGCCGAAGCGCTGCAGCGCGAGGATCAGGAACACGTCCAGCGCGGTGAGGATGACCCCCCAGGTCAGCGGCAAGCCGAACAGCAGCTTCAGCGCGATCGCGGTGCCGAGCACCTCCGCCAGATCGCAGGCGACGATCGCTATCTCGGCCAGCAGCCACAGCGACAGCGTGACGGGGCGGGGGTACCGGGCGCGGCACGCCTGCGCGAGGTCCAGCCCGGCGCCGACGCCGAGCCGGACGGCCAGCGCCTGCAGCACGATCGCCATCAGGTTAGAGATCAGCACGACCGACAGCAGCGTGTAGCCGAAGGCGGAGCCGCCGGCGATGTCGGTCGCCCAGTTGCCCGGGTCCATATAGCCGACCGCGACCAGGAACCCGGGGCCGAGGAACGCGCCCATGCGCCGCCATCCGGCGCCGCCCGACGGAACGGCGACGCTGCGATGACTGTCGGACAGGGAGGAGGTGATGGGAGGCATTCGGTTCCTTGATCGACGGCGATCCACCCCCGCGCAGGCGGTGGCCCAGTTGCACAGGTCCAAGAGCGGGCGACAGCCCCTAACTGGCCGATGTGTCGCACCCAGGCTCCCGCCTGCGCGGGAGAAGAGCTGGTTCCTGCTCAGATTACGGCCATATCGGTATTGTAGTGGTGCCATGCAAAGATGGCCGCCGCGCCACGGTGCGGGCGCCAGGCCTCGGCCAGGTCGCGGGTGAGCTTCTCCGATGGGCGATCGGCGTGACCCAACAGGCGGCCGACCTCGATCTGCACGGCGAGATCGCCGGCGGGCCAGATGTCGGGGCGGCCTTCGGCGAACAGGAGGTAGATCTCCGCGGACCAGCGGCCGATGCCCTTGACCCGGACCAGCGCGGCGATCGCCTCCTCGTCGTCGGCGGGCAGCGCCTGGAGTGGCAGGCGACCGCTGGTCACCTCGTCCGCCAGGCTGCGCGCATAGCCGGCCTTCTGCCGCGACAGGCCGGCGGCGCGGAGCTGCTCGTCGGTCGCGGCGGCGACGCGCGCGGGATCGGTCGCGTCGCCCAGCACGGAGTCGAGCTTGCGCCAGTGGGCGTCGGCGGACGCGACGCTGACCTGCTGGCCCAGGATCGTGCGGAGCAGCGTCGCGAAGCCACGATCGCGCAGGCGGGGCGGGGGATAGCCGACGCGCGCCAAACCGGCGGCGAAGGCGGGCTCGATGCCGGCCAGCGCATCCATCGACGCGCGCAGGTGTTCGGCACTCAGGCCCATCGCGCTTGCCCGCTCGCCGGGCGCGCGGCATGGGCGCGATCAAAGGAGAATGTCATGCCGGAGCTTATCGTCGTCACGCGCGAGGGGGAAGAACGCACGCTGGACGGCGAGAGCGGATTGTCCGTCATGGAGGTGATCCGCGACGGCGGCATCGACGAGATCCTGGCGCTGTGCGGCGGCAACTGCTCCTGCGCGACCTGCCACGTCCATGTCGATCCGGCGTTCGCGGGCAAGCTGAAGCCGATGAGCGAGGACGAGAACGACCTGCTGGACTCGACGAGCGACCGCGACGCGACCTCGCGGCTGTCGTGCCAGATCCTGTGGGGGCCGGAGCTGGACGGGATGCGGGTGCGGATCGCGGCGGAGGATTGATCCGGTCCCGCGTCGCCGGCGCGGAAGGTGAGGACGTGCGCGCTACGTCCTGCGCGCAATCGCCCTCGTCCCGGTGTTTCAGGCTGGCCGCGCCGTAGCGGTCTGGGCGGCGCACGGCGAGCAGAAACATGGCGAGCCGGTTGTCGTGGCGACGTCGTTCGCCGACGAAGTGCCCGCGCCAGGTGATCGGGGTCGCGATGCCGCCCATTGCGCGGCCGGTGAAATCGTCAGGCAGCGCGGGCGCCGCCAGCGCGGCGTCCCAGGCGGCCGCGAAGCCCTGCGCGTCGGGCCGGGCGCGGAGACGATAGACGCTCTGCCAGCTCATGCCGACGGCCTGCGCCGCGGCGGTGACGCAGCGCGTCGCGGCGAGCGCGGCGACGAAGGCGCGCTGACGATCGGGTGTCCAGCCGTCGCGACGCGCGCGCAACGGGACGGGGGTGAAGGGGAGGGGATCGCTCATCCCGCAGGGTGGAGCAG
>CAXTWJ010000076.1:1018-9824 GCA_964247925.1 uncultured Sphingomonas sp. | reverse complement strand
GTTCGAGGCGACCGACGTGGTGCTGGGTGCCGACGGCGCGGGCGCGCTGGCGGTGGGCGCGGACGGCCGGCTGGTGGCGGTAAAGCGCCACGGCGCACGCGCGGCGGTGAGGCCGGTGCGCTGGACCGACGTGCGCTCCGGTCCCGGTGGCGCGGTGATCGAGACGGGCGAGCGCCGCTTCGGCCGCGTCACGCTGGCGGGCGTCGATGCGCTGGACCTGCGCCGCCTGCACCGGCCGGAGCCGGCGACCGCCTGAGCCGGCGAGCACGCAGCGTGAGCGGATGGTGCTCTTCTTGCTCTCTACTCCGGGACAGCGGTTTGCCGAATCGACCAAGCTTCCGAACGGCGAACATCGATCCTTGTTCGTTCGTGCCGGCCGCCCATCCTTTCATCGCCGGCTGGGAATAAAGGCGTGGACGGACGCGATTGGTGGATGGCGACCGACCGACTGCGTTTCGGGGTTTGGCAACACGATGATCTCGCCTTGGCCGCTACACTGTGGGGCGATGCCGAGGTCACGAAACTCATCGGCGGCCCATTCTCAGCAGAGATCATAGCCGGGCGGCTAGCGAGCGAGATCAAGCATTGGCAGCAGTATCGGTTTCAATACTGGCCGATCTTCCAGTTCAACAACTCTGCGTTTGTGGGTTGCTGCGGCCTTCGGCCGAGAGACATCGAGGCGCGCGTAGCGGAGCTCGGCTTTCAGCTCTGTCGACGATCGTGGGGACGTGGGTATGCCCTGGAAGCCGCCAAGGCGGTGATCGGCTGGGCGCGCGCGCACCATATCAGCGCCTTGATCGCCGGTCATCACCCATCAAACCAAGCCTCCAAGCGCGTACTCATCCGTTTGGGCTTCACCCACACGCACGATGAATTCTATGCACCTACAGGGCTGGTGGAGCCCTGCTACTCCCTTGTGCTGTAGTAGCTTTGACCAAGGTATCTCAGTGCGGGCAAAGAAACCCCGGCACCTTGCGGTGCCGGGGCAGTTTCGTCCGCAGGAGGAACCTCGTCGAAGCTCAGTAATGGTAGGCCCGCTCGCCATGTTCGGCGATGTCGAGGCCTTCGTGCTCGACCTCGACGCTCGGGCGGAAGCCCCAGGTCTTGTCGATCAGGAAGAACAGGATCGTGGCGCCGATCGCGGACCAGGCCAGCGTGACGATCACGCCTTGGAGCTGGCACCACAGCTGGTGCGCCATGTCATACGTGCCGGGCACCAGCGTGCCGGGCTTGGTCGAATAGTCGGCGACGCCCTGCCCACCCAGTGACGGCGCGTCGAGCACGCCCGTCAGGATCGCGCCGGTGATGCCGCCGATGCAGTGGACGCCGAACACGTCGAGGCTGTCGTCATAGCCGAGCTTCGACTTCACGGTGGAGACGAAGAAGAAGCAGATCGGCGAGACGATGAGGCCCAGCACCACCGAGCCCATCGGCCCGGCATAGCCGGACGCCGGTGTCACCGCGACCAGGCCCGCGACGACGCCCGACGCCGCGCCAAGCAGCGATGGCTTGCCGCGCACGACCTGCTCGGTGATAAGCCAGGACAGGCCGGCGGCGGCGGTCGCGACCATGGTGTTGATGAAGGCGACGCCGGTGACGCCGTTGGACTCCAGGTTGGACCCCGCGTTGAAGCCGAACCAGCCGACCCACAGCAGCGAGGCGCCGATCATGGTCATGGTCAGCGAGTGCGGCGGCATCGGCTCACGCGGGTAACCGACCCGCTTGCCCAGGCAGATCGCCAGGATCAGGCCGGTGATGCCGGCGTTGATGTGGACCACCGTCCCGCCGGCGAAGTCGAGCGCGCCGACCTTGAACAGATAGCCCGCGTCCGCGTTCGCCGCGTCCAGCGCCGCCGTGCCAGCCAGTGCCGCCTTGGCGACCAGGTCCGGCCCCTGCCAGTACCAGACCATGTGCGCGATCGGGAAATAGACCACCGTCACCCACAGCGCCACGAACAGCATCAGCGGCGAGAACTTCACGCGCTCCGCGATCGAGCCGACGAACAGCGCGGGCGTGATCATCGCGAACGTCATCTGGAAACAGACATAGACGTATTCGGGGATGTATACCCCGTTGGAGAAGGTCGCCGCCTGGCTGTTGGCATCGACGCCCATCAGGAACGCCTTGCTCATCCCGCCGAAGAAGGAGTTGCCCCCGGTGAACGTCTCCGAATAGCCCCAGGTGATCCAGATCACGCCCACCATGCAGACGATCATCAGCACCTGGGTCAGCACGCTCAGCATGTTCTTGGTGCGGACCAGCCCGCCGTAGAACAGCGCCAGCCCCGGTACCGACATCATCAGCACGAGCAATGTGGAGACCAGCATCCAGGCGGTGTCGCCCTTGTCCACGGTTGCCGCGGGAACGGCGTTCGCCGCCGCCGCGCCCGTGGGTGTCTGCGCCAGCGCGGGGACGGCCAGGAACATCCCGGTGCCCAGCGCCAACGCGGCCAGTGCCCTTGTCGAAAGCTTCATCGCGTCCCCCTTCGTCACAGCCCAGTCCGTCACAAGGCGCTCCCGTCCGTCTCGCCGGTGCGGATGCGCACGGCTTGGCCGACGTCGAGCACGAAGATCTTGCCGTCGCCGATCGCGCCGGTGTTCGCCGCCTGCTGAATGGACTCGACGACGCGGTCGGCGAGGTCGGTGTCGCAGACGACTTCCAGCTTGATCTTGGGGACCATGTTGGTGGCGTATTCGGCGCCACGGTAAATCTCGGTCTGGCCCTTCTGCCGGCCGAACCCCTTGACCTCCGTCACCGTCATGCCCGCGACCCCGAGCAGCGTCACCGCCTCGCGCACCTCGTCGAGCTTGAACGGCTTGATGACCGCCATGACCAGCTTCATGCCCGCCCCTTCGTCTGTCCCGAGAGGGAGCTTCGCAATCGGCGTGCCAAACGTCACCGTGGGGCGCACCAGTCGCGCGACGGGGCGGGTCAGGTCATTTCGTGGGCAGAACGGGTCGGCGATGCCCGGAAATGAGGCAGCGCCGCCCTGCTAGTGCCAGACCGAAACCCGCTGCTCCGGCGGCAGGTAGAGCGCCTCGCCCGGCTTGATCCCGAACGCGGCGTACCAGGGGCCGAAATTGCGGATGATGCCGTTCACGCGATACTGGTCGGGCGAGTGGGGGTTGGACAGCAGCTGCTGGCGGAGCGCGCCCTCGCGCTCCTTCCCCTGCCAGGCCTGCGCGAAGGCGAGGAAGAAACGTTGATCGCCGGTCATGCCATTCAGCACCGGCGGCTCGCCGTGGCGCGCCACATAACGGCGATAGGCGGCGTAGCCCGTCTCCAGCCCACCCAGATCGGCCAGGTTCTCGCCCAAGGTCAGCCGGCCCTTGATGTGGACACCCGGGATCGGCTCATAGCCGTCGAACTGCGTCGCCAGCCGGTCGGCCTGCACCTTGTACTGCGCCGCGGTCGCGGGCGACCACCAGTCGCGCAGGCGTCCCTTCTCGTCGAACTGGCGACCCTCGTCGTCATAGCCGTGGCCCATCTCGTGCCCGAAGGTGGTGGCGCCGGTCTCGCCATAATTGACCGCCGGGTCGGCATGGGCGTCGAAGAAGGGCGGTTGCAGGATCGCGGCGGGGACGGTGACCTGGTTCAGCGTGGGATCGTAGTACGCGTTCACCGTCTGCGGCGTCATCGCCCACAGCCCGCGATCGACCGGGTGCGGGTAGCGCGCGAGCTGCAGATGCCACTGGAAGGTATCGGCCGCGACATCGTTGGCGAGCGGGTCGGTGCGGCTGACCGCCAGCGCGGTGTAGTCGATCCACTTCTTCGGATGGCCGACGCGCGGGTCGAAGGTGGCAAGCTTGGCGAGCGCCGCGGCGCGGGTGGGCGCGTCCATCCACGACGCGTGCTCGATCTTGTCGCGATAGGCGGCGCGCATATCGGCGACCAGCTCGTCCGCCTTGGCCTGGGTGTCCGCGGTCCAGTATTGCTGGACGTAGATCGCGCCCACCGCTTCGCCCAGCGCGCCGTCGATCAGGCCGATGCCGCGCTTCCACCGCGCACGCTGCTCGGGGACGTCGCGCAGCGTCTTCGAGTAGAAGTCGAAGTTCGCCTGGTCGAAGACGTGGGGCAGGAAAGCGGCGTGGTCGGAGATGAAGCGCGCCGTCATCCACTCGCGCCAGGTGGAGAGCGGCACGTCGCCCAGGCGCCGGGCGGCGGCGGTGACCGCGCTCGGCTCGTTGACGTTGACCGTTGTCGCGCTGGCGAGCCCCATGGCGGGCAGCGTCGCATTCCAGTCGAGCTCGGGCGCGAGCTTCACCAGCTGCGCGCGCGTCATCGGGTTGTGCGTCCTGACCGGATCGCGTCGCTGTTCGGGCGTCCACTGGTCCTGGCTGATCCGCGTCTCCAGCGCGATGATCCGGTCGGCCTTCGCGGCGGCGTCGAGCACGCCGGCGAGCTCCTGGATGCGCGTCAGATAGGCGCGGTACGCCTGGCGGATCGCGTCGTACTTGGGGCCTTGCAGCAGGTAATAGTCGCGCGTCGGCAGGCCGAGCCGCGCCTGTCCAGCATCCGCCATGTAGCGCGTGGGGTCGTCGGCGTCGGTGGAGATGCCGATGCCGACCGGCGAGGCATAGCCGGGCTGCATCATCAGCTGGACCAGCTGCGGCCGGGTCCGCGCGGCGTCGATCTTCGCCAGCCAGGGTTGGAGCGGGGCGAGGCCGCGCTGCTCGATCCCGGCCTCGTCCATCCAGGCGGCGTAGAAGTCGCCGACCTTGCGCTGCGTGGGCGAGGTGGGCCGCGCGGCCGCGTCCTCGACGATGCGGCGCACTTCCACCTCGATCTCGTCGGGCAGATCGTAATTATAGCCCGCGCCCGCCTTGTCGGCGGGGATGGGATGGGTCTTGAGCCACGTTCCTTCGGCATAGGCGAAGAAGTCGTCGCCGGGCTTCACCGACCGGTCCATGTCCTGCAGCTCCAGCCCCCAGGGCTGATAGCGGGGTGCCTTTGCCGTCTGGGCGAGCAGTGGCGCGGCAAGCAGGGCGGTGGCGAACAGGATGCGGCGCATGGGCGAACTCCGGGCGGGACGATCTCCGCCTACCGGCGCGCCCATGCGTGGACAAGCGCCACGATGGCGCCATGATCGGCGCCGAACCGTGGCGCGCCACCTTCGGGGAGTTCCCGCATGATCCGACGCGCCGCCCTTGCCCTGCCGCTGCTGCTCGCGGCCGCGCCGGCGACCCTCGAGCGGGACGTGACCAGCGATGGCGTGGTCGATCTGGTCCTCGACGGGACCGCCCTGCGCGTGCGGCTCAGCCCCGGCGCCACCGCGATGCCGGTCTTCACGGGCGAGGCCGCGACGCGCGCGGGGCTGAAGGGCGGGATGTCCGGCGCGCAATATGTCGTCGGCCCGATCAAATTGCCCGCGCGCACGGCGGTGGCCGACCTCGCGATCGGTTCGATCCGGTTCAAGCGGCGCGTCGCCTGGGCCACGCAGCCGTTCGACGCCGCCGTGGACGGGGTGATCGGCCCGGGCGGCCTGCCCGAAGCCGTGATCCGCTTCGCGCTCGGGCCGGCGCGCGCGAGCGAGCGCACGTTGGCGTTGCCGTTGCAGTCCAGCCAGTGGGGGGCGAGCTTGGCGGTCGTGCGGCTGGGCGGCGTGCCGACCACGATCCGCTTCGACCCGCACGCGCCACGCACGGTAGCGACGGCGGCGGCGGGCGTGGCGCTCGCCGCCGCGCATCGCGGCACCGTGTCGGGCGCGCCCAGTCCCGTGCTCGTCGGCTTCGGCGTGAGCCGCCCGACGCGCGCGCTGACGCTGGCCGACCCGCTCCGCTTCGGGCCGCTCACGATCGAGGCGCTCGCCGTGCGGGTGGCCGATGGCGGCGCGGCGAACGCGATCCGTGAGGCGGATGCCGACCCGGACGAGGTGCAGGTGGTGGGCAAGGGCAAGCCCAGGCGCAGCAATCTGCTGATCGGGCAGGACTAGCTCCGCCACTGCTCGGCACTGGTGTTCGACAAGCGGGCGATGCAGATCAGGTTGACGTGCGGCTGATCATTCCGCCGCGAGCGCCTCACTCTCCTGTTCGGCACGCTCGGCCTGCTGGCGTGCCCACATTTCCGCGTACAGGCCGCCGTGGCGCAGCAGCTGGGCGTGGGTGCCCCGTTCGGCGATGCGACCGGCGTCGAGCACGACGATCTGGTCGGCATGGACCACCGTGGACAGCCGGTGGGCGATGACGATCGTGGTGCGGCCGCGCTCCACGTCGGCGAGCGTGTCGAGGATGGCGGCCTCCGTGCGGCTGTCGAGCGCGGAGGTGGCCTCGTCCAGGATCAGGACCGGCGGGTTCTTGAGCAGCGTGCGCGCGATGGCGACGCGCTGCTTCTCGCCGCCCGACAGCTTGAGCCCGCGCTCGCCCACGCGGGTCCGGTAGCCGTCGGGCTGGCCCTCGATGAAGCGCGCGATCGCGGCGCCCTCGGCCGCGCGCGTGACATCGGCGTCGGTCGCGCCCTCCCGGCCATAGGCGATGTTGTAGCCGATCGTGTCGTTGAACAGCACCGTGTCCTGCGGGACGATGCCGATCTCCGCACGCAGCGACGCCTGCGTCACGCCCGCGATGTCCTGCCCGTCGATGGTGATGCGCCCGGCGGTGAGATCGTAGAAGCGGTACAGCAGCCGCGCGAGCGTCGATTTGCCCGCGCCCGACGCGCCGACCACCGCGCAGGTGCTGCCCGGCGCGATGTCGAGGTCGATGCCCTTGAGGATATCGCGTCCCGCATCATAGCCGAAGCGGACGCCCTCGAACCGGACGCGCCCCGCGCCGACGCGCAGGGGTCGTGCGTCCGGCGCATCGACCACGGTCGCGGGCGTATCGACCAGGTCAAACATTGCCCCCATGTCCGTCACCCCCTGGCGCAGCGTGCGATAGACCATGCCGAGCAGGTCGAGCGGCCGGAACAGCTGGGTCAGCAGCATCTGCACCAACACCACGTCGCCGCTGGTCGCCCGCCCGCGGCTCCACTGCCACACCACCAAGGCCATGCCGCCGCCCAGCATCAGGTTGGTGATCAGCGCCTGGCCGACGTTGAGCCACGCCAGCGAGTTCTCCGACTTGGTCGCGGCGTTGGCATAGGCGATCATTGCATTTTCGTAGCGCCACCCCTCGCGCTCCTCCGCGCCGAAATACTTAACCGTCTCGAAGTTGAGCAGGCTATCGACCGCGTGCGCGACCGCGCCAGTGTCAAGATCGTTCATCTGCGTGCGCAGCGCGTTGCGCCAGTCGGTCACCAGGCGCGTGAACCAGATGTACAGCGCGACCATGGCTACCGTCGCGGCGACCAGCCCCCAGCCGAAGCTGGAACGGAAGATGTTGAGCACCAGCACCAGCTCGAAGATGGTCGGCGCGATGTTGAACAGGATGAAATAGAGCATCGTGTCGATGCTCTTGGTGCCGCGCTCGACCACTTTGGTGACCGCGCCGGTGCGGCGTTCCAGATGGAAGCTGAGCGACAGCTGGTGAAGGTGGCGGAACACTCGCGCGGCGAGCCGCCGGGTCGCGTCCTGCCCCACGCGCTCGAATACCGCGTTGCGCAGATTGTCGAACAGCGTGGTCGAGAAACGCGACGCTGCATAGCCGGCGACCAGCGCGAAGACGATTCCCGCCACGGCCCGGTCGTTATGGGCCATCCGATCGACGGCGTATTTGAACGCGTAGGCGGCGCCATAGACCTGGACCAGCTTGGACGCGATCACGAACAACATCGCGACCACGATCCGCGCCTTCAGCCGCGTCTCGCCGGCCGGCCACAGATAGGGCAGAAACCGCCGCAGCGTCGGCAGCAGCGGGCGGTCGGGGCGGGAGGGCTCGGCGGTCATCGGGGGCATCGTGCGCCGATATAGGACGCGCGAGCCCGAAAGCACGATGCCGGCCAGGCAATCCGGATCGGGAACGGATCGCGACCACCGCCCGTTTCGCCTGCCAAGAGTAGGAGGCGCGTATGGAACCCTTGTTCTACGTGGTGGCGATCATGGGTTGCGGCGACGGTGGCCAGACCTGCGCACCGGCGCGCGTCCTGCCCGCCCGGTACGAGACGGTGGCCCAGTGTCGCGCGGCGCTCACGACGGCGCTGGCCGCGAACACGGACGTGCCATTCCCGACGATCAGTGCCGACTGCCAGTCCCGCGGGGCGCAGATGGCGCGGGTGGAGCCGGGCGCGAAGAAGCGGGGTTGACCCGCGTCAGTCGGGACGCGACGGCTGTCCGTCGATCCACGTTTCGATCACCTCGCCCGCCGCGTTCAGCGCGACCAGTGACGCCCGATAGCCTGGCGCGATACGGCCCAGCTCGTCGTCGAGGCGCATGAACCCCGCCGGGGCAGCGCCCGCCATGCCCAGCGCCTCTGCCTGGCTTAGCCCGAGCAGGGCGGCGGCGTTCCGGACGGCGCTCGCCATGTCCAGGTCGGCGCCGGCGAGCGTGCCCGCCTCGTCCACCAGCCGACCGTCGGCGGCCGTGATCGTGCGGCCGTTCAGCGTGAACCGCCGCCTCGTACCGCCCGTCGGCGGCATGGCGTCGCTGACCAGCAGGAAACGGTCGAGTGGCTTGCAGCGGAGCGCAAGGCGCATCGTCGCGGGATGGACATGATGGCCATCGACGATCAGCGAGCACCAGCTTGCCGGGTCGCTCAGCGCCGCGCCGACCGCGCCGGGCTCGCGGTTACCGAGCGGCGACATCGCGTTGAACAGGTGGGTGAAGCCGGTCAGCCCCGCCCCGATCGCCGCAGTGACGTCGTCATAGCCGCCGGCGGTGTGCCCCGCCGCGACCACCACGCCCGCCGCCGCCAGCCGGCGGCCGCCCGCGGGTCCG
>CAXTWJ010000076.1:0-1008 GCA_964247925.1 uncultured Sphingomonas sp. | reverse complement strand
CCCCCCCCCCCCCCCCCGCCCCCGCCCCCCCCACGACCGCGGGGCCGGCCAGCGCGGGCGCCAGCGTCACCAGCGTGCGCCCGCGCCGGAGCGAGTTGAGGATTGCGATCCCGTCCTCGTCGATCGTGCGGATCTTGGCGCCGTCATGGATGCCCTTGCGCGCGATGTTGATGAACGGGCCTTCGATGTGAATGCCCAGCACGCCGGGCACGCGCTCGATCATCGCCCGCTCGACCGCGGCGATGCCCGCCTCGATCACGTGCAGGTCGTCGCTGATCAGCGTCGGCAGGAAGCCGGTGGTGCCGAAGCGCCGATGCGCGTCGCCAATACGGCGGATCGTCGCCACGCTGGGGTCGTCGTTGAACAGCGCATCGCCGCCGCCATTCACCTGCACGTCGATGAAGCCGGGCGCGAGCACCGCGCCGGCCAAGTCGCGCCGCGCGACTTTCGCGGGCAGGTCGGCGGTGGGGATCACGGCGGCGATGCGCTCGCCGGCAATCGCCACTGCGTGCCCCTCGACCAGGGCGCCATCGATCAGAACGCGGGCATTGACCAGTGCCTGCATCAGACCGTCTCGGTGACCTTGGCCAGATGCGGCGGGCGGTCGGGGTTGAAGCCCCGCGCCACCGCCAGCGCGCCGGTTGCGCGATAGAAGGCCTGCACCGCCAGGATCGGGGTGGTCGCGGGATCGGCGGGCGGTAGCGGCAGATGGACCGCGCCGGGCAGCGGAGCCCCGGCCACCAGCACGGGGCCGCCGCGCGCGACCATGTCGGCCACCATGCCGTCGATGCCTTCCGCAGCCTCGTCCTCCTGCCGGAACACGAGCAGCGGGAAGCCGGGGCCGACCAGCGCCATCGGGCCGTGGCGCAGCTCGGCGGCGCTGAACGCCTCCGCATGCAGCCCGCACGTTTCCTTGAGCTTGAGCGCGGCTTCCTGCGCGGGGCCGAAGCCGGGGCCGCGGCCGACGACGTACAGCCCGCGCGCGGGCGTGAGCGCTTCGACCAGCGG
>CAXTWJ010000075.1:544-9967 GCA_964247925.1 uncultured Sphingomonas sp. | reverse complement strand
CGCCTGCTCGCCCGACCCGGCATAGGCGCCCAGCGATCGCCTGGCCTCGGCCAGCAACGGCGCGCCGAATGCGTTCAGCACCCGCCGCTCGGCCGCGGCGGTGCCCGCGCGCAGCGCCGCGAGCAGCCGCAGCCCGCCAGGCGTGGGGAACACCGCCTTGGCCCGCCGATCGTCGGGATCGGGCCGGCGCTCGACCAGCCCCATCGCCTCCGTCCGGTCGACCAGCTCGATCATGCTCTGCTTGGTGAGGTTGGCGCGGGCGGCGAGCGTGGTGAGCCGCGTCCCCCCCATCTCCAGATGCAGGAACAGGGCGAGCTGCGCTTCGGTGAACGCGAACCCGGCCGCCTGCACCGCGGCCAGCTTGTCGCGGACGCACCGGCCGGTGGCCGCGAACAGCAGGGCGCCGAGATTGTGCGTCCGCCAGCCGGCGTCGGGAACCACCGCCGGCTCGCGATCGGATAGGGCAAGCGCCTGCATGGTGAGAGGCGATAACCGGCATCGCGGCGCAGGCCAACGGGTCGTGAACCGAAACGCGGACCGGCGCCGCGGCCGTCAGCCGATCGGGGTGATCCGGTCGACGATGCCGCGATATTCCGTCGCGCTCGGCACATAGGGCGTGGTGCGGTTGAAGTGGCTGCGCCCGATCGCCTCGACCAGAGCATCGACGTCGCCGACCCGGTATCCGGCGTCGGTGAGCGTCGCGGGCAGCCCGAGCGAGGCGACCAACGCGGCCAGCGCGTCCGCCAGGTCCACGCCGTCCGCGAGGCCGATCGCCGCCGCGAGCAGGGCGGCCTTGCCAGGCAGATGCGCCGAGACCAGCCGGACGGTGTGCGGCAGCGCGATGCCGATCAGCGTGCCGTGATGCACGTCCTGGTCGGCGCAGGTCACGGCGATGGCGTGGGCGGGCCCGAGCCCCTTGTGGATCGCCGCGCCGCCCGCGAACGCGGCGGCCATCAGCGAGCCCCGCGCCTCGTCGCCCGCCGGCTCCAGCGCGGCGTGGATGGAGTTCACCACCCGCCCGGCCCCGTCCAGCGCCAACGCGTCCGCGACCGGGTTGGGCGGGTCGGCGAAGAACCCCTCGATGCAGTGCGACAGCGCGTCGATCGCGGTCGCGGCGATCAGCCGCCGCGGCAGGGTGCGGGCCAGGTCCGGGTCGCATATCGCGACGCTGGGCACCAGCGCCGGGTGGCGGGTGCCCACCATGGGGCTGCCGGTCGTGAGGTGCAGCCCGGTCACGGGCGAGCTGTCGCTGCCCGTGCCCACGGTGGTGGAGATCGCGACCAGCGGCGCGACCGCCTTGATGAGGTGCGGCTTGCCGACCAGCGCTGCCGCGTCGGCCAGCCCGGAACCGGCAACCGCCGCGACGATCTTGGCGGTGTCGAGCACCGAACCGCCACCCAGCGCGACGACGCCGTCACACCCGCCATCCCGATAGGCGTCGAGCGCCCCGTCCGCGCCCGCTGCCGTCGGGTTCTCGGGTACGTCGAGGAAGGTGGCGGCAAATTCGGCTCCCGCTGCCTGGACGGCGGCCACAGACCCGGCGCGCTCCAGCCCGCGATCGCTGATCAGCAAGGGCCTGGCCATGCCCAGCAGCGCGAGCTCGGCCGGCAACGTGCTCACCGACCCGGCGCCGAACACCTGCCTTGGCAGCGACAATGACGGATGCATGTTCCTCTCCCACCGGGTCGGCGCCCCGTTGAAACGCGGCCGTCGGAATAGTAAGGCGCCCGAACGGTGTCCAGCCCGCGGTGCGGCGATCGGTCGCCCGGAAGCCCCGGTGATCGGGGCCGTTGATCAGGAGAGCGCGATGAACGAGATGACCTCGATCCAGCCCACCACGCGGCGCACCACGCATTTCATCAACGGCCAATGGTCCGAGCCGGGCGGCCGCACCTTCCCCGACACCAACCCCTTCAACGGCGAGCTGGTGGCGGAGATCGCGGCGGGCGGCCGCGCGGAAGCGGAGGCGGCGGTCGCGGCGGCGGCCGCTGCGTTCCCGCACTGGTCAACGATGCGGCAGGTCGAGCGCCAGCGACTGTTCCTGAAGGCGGCCGACATCACCGAGCGGCGGATGGACGAGATCGTCAGGATCATGGCGGTCGAGAACGGGTCAAGCAAGCTGTTCGCCACCTCGCAGATCCACCTGTCGGCGGCGATGCTGCGCCAGGCGGCGAACTATGGCTATATGCCCTATGGCGACGTGATGCGCTCCGACCATCCGGGCCGGATCGCGATGGTGACCAGGAAGCCGCTGGGCGTGGTGGCGGGCTTCACGCCCTGGAACGGCGCGTTCTACCTTGCGTGGCGCGCCTTTCTGCTGCCGCTGGCCTGGGGCAACACCACCGTGATCAAGCCGTCGGAGCTGGCGCCGCTGTCGGCCGGGCTGATCCATGCCGAGATCCTGGAGGAAGCGGGCTTCCCCGCCGGCAGCTTCAACGTCGTGACGCACGCGCCCGGCGAGGCGGCGGCGGTGGCGGACGTGTTCTTCGAGAGCAAGCATGTGCGCTGCATCAACTTCACCGGCTCCGACAAGACCGCGCGGATGCTGGGCGAGCGGGCCGGCCGCGCGCTCAAGCGCATGGTGCTGGAGCTGGGCGGGTTCAACCCGATGATCGTGCTGGGCGACGCCGATGTCGACGACGCGGTCCGCGCCGCGTCGTTCGGCGCCTTCCTGCACCAGGGCCAGGTCTGCATGAACACCCGCAAGGTCTATGTCGACCGGGCGATCCATGACGAGTTCGTCGACAAGCTGGCGGCGCGCGTCCGCACCATCAAGGTGGGCGACACCGCCGACCCCAGCGTGATCGTCGGGCCGCTGATCAACCAGGCGGCGGTGGACCAGACAGCCGCGCGCATCACCGACGCGCTCGACCGGGGCGCGACGCTGGTGACGGGCGGCACGTTCGAAGGCCTGGTGTTCCAGCCGACGGTGCTCAGCCATGTGCCCAAGGACGCGATCTGCACGACCGGCTGCGACGAGACGTTCGGCCCGCTGCTGGTGGTCGAAGCGTTCGACGACGCCGAGCAGGCGCTCGCCGACGCGCAGGACGTTCCCTACGGCCTCACCTCGTCGATCATGACGCGCGACCAGGGCCGCGCGCTCGCCATGGCGCAGCGGTTCGACACCGGCATCGTCCACATCAACGGGCCGACCTTCGCGAGCGAGGCGGCCCTGCCTGTCGGCGGGGTCAAGGATTCGGGCTGGGGCCGGTCGGCGCATTATTCGATGGAGGATTTCACCGAGGTCCGGCTGACCACCATGACGCATGGCCCGTCCTTCTACCCGTTCTGACCAGGCGGCCCCGTCGCCGGGCGCCAGGTCGACGACCTGCATCGTCGCCTGGGCCTTGGCGACGTGCTGGAACCGCGCCAGGTCCGGGTCGATGGGGTCGACCATGCTGACCATTGTAAGTCACGGCGCGAGATAATCGGCCGCCCAATCGTTACACGCAATCGACATGAGAACGGCAGGACGAACATGACGGGCAAGGTCGTCGCGATCACGGGCGCGACCAGCGGAATCGGGAGAGCGACGGCGCTCCATCTCGCATCGCGGGGCGCGTCGGTCGTGCTGGGTGCGCGCGGCGAGGACGGGCTGACGTCCTTGGCCGAGGAGATCGAGGGGGCAGGCGGCCGGGCCGCGTTCGCCCCCATCGACGTGTCCCGGCGCGCGGATCTCGCCAGGCTGGTCGATACCGCCCGCCAGCGCTTCGGGCGGCTCGACGTGCTGGTCAGCTGCGCGGGCGCGATGCCGGTCGGCCCGCTGAGCGATCTGGCCGTCGATGATTGGGAGCGGATGGTCGACGTCAACCTCAAGGGCGTGCTCCACGGCATCGCCGCGGCGCTGCCCGTATTTCAGGCCCAGAACAGCGGCCACTTCATCAACATCGCGTCCACGGCGGCCCGCAAGACCACGCCCAACCAAGCCGTCTACTCCGCCACCAAGGCGGCCGTCCTCGCGCTTTCCGACGGCTTGCGGCAGGAAGTCGCGGGCAAGCTGCGCGTTACCGTCATCTCGCCAGGTTTCACGAACACGAACTTCCTCGGCCAGGTGCGCGACGAGACGCTGCGGTCCCAGATGAAGGATGCCGCGGACAGGTTCGCCATGGAACCCGAAGCGGTCGCCCGCGCCGTCGCCTGGGCGTTCGAGCAGCCCGAGGAGGTGGACGTCGGCGAGATCGTGCTCCGCTCGACGGCGCAGCCCTGACGGGTTGATCCAGCAGGGCCGTCAGACCTTCGGCACGGCCTTCATCTTCTCTCGCTGCTTGTCGCTGAACCAGACATATTCCAGGTTGTGACCTAGCAGCTCCATCCGGTCGACGAAGGCGAAGCGCAGGTCGTCGCCGACCGCCCCGCACAGCCGCGGCGGCTGGCTCTGCTGCATCTCGTCCATGTAGCTGAGCCAATCGTCATGAGTTCCGGTGATCTGGAACTGCACATGATGAACCTTGACGGCGAAGCTCCCGTCGATGGGCAGCCCCTGGCGGAACAGGTCCGTGTCGCTCCCCCGATCCTCGATGATCTCCAGCTCCCCGCCGTTCATCATCGCCTGCGCGACCTTCATCCTGATCGTGCAGGGGCGGCCATTCTCCTCCCCGTGCACCTCCTGCTCGCCGACCTGGAAGTCGGCGACGCCATAGTCGTCGCGAAATAGCGCAGTCGCCCGCTCGACGTCCGTGGTGACGTAAGCGAGCTGATCGAACAGCTGGTTCAGCATCTTCATCATTTGGTCCTCGCTTCCTTAACCGAACATCGTCCAGGCCACGTCATCTCGACGCGGCGAGCACGACCGGCCGGCACGCGCAGGTCTCGGCGCCCGGCGAGATCGGCACGGGTCGCCTCGCGGGCGCCACCCCGCCCCTGGCCCCGCGCCAGACGCGGTTTCGCGACAGGTGGCTGCAACTCAACAGCCAGCGGATGTTCACGACGGACAGCCCACTGGCGCGCGGCGGCGCGACCCGCGAGGCAGGCCGCGCCTACAGCTTCTCCGTCAGTTCCGGCACGACCTTGAACAGGTCGCCGACCAGCCCGAGGTCGGCCACCTGGAAGATGGGGGCGTCCGCGTCCTTGTTGATGGCGATGATGGTCTTGGAGTCCTTCATGCCGGCCAGGTGCTGGATCGCGCCGGAGATGCCGACGGCGACATAGACCTCGGGCGCGACGATCTTGCCGGTCTGGCCGACCTGATAATCGTTAGGGGCATAGCCGGCATCCACCGCCGCACGGCTGGCGCCGACGCCGGCGCCCAGCTTGTCGGCCAGCGGCTCGATCAGCGCGTGATACTGTTCGGCGGAGCCGAGCGCGCGGCCGCCGGAGACGATCACCTTGGCGCTGGTCAGCTCGGGGCGCGCGTTGGCCGCGATCTCGGCGCCTTTGAAAGTGGACAGGCCCTTGTCGCCGGTCGCCGTGACGGCCTCGATCGTCCCCGAACCGCCGGTCGCCTCGGCCTTGTCGAAGGCGGTGCCGCGGACGGTGACGACCAGCTTCGTGTCCGACGTCTTGACGGTCGCGATCGCGTTGCCGGCATAGATCGGCCGCGTGAACGTGTCCGGTCCCTCGACCGACAGGATGTCGCTCACCTGCATCACGTCGAGCAGCGCCGCGACGCGCGGCGCGATGTTCTTGCCGGTCGTGGTGGAGGGCGCGACGAAGGCGTCGTGGTGGCCCATGAGCTCGACCACCAGCGGCGCGACGTTCTCGGCCAGCGCGTGCGCATAGGCCGCGTCATCGGCGAGGTGGACCTTGCCCACGCCCGCGATCTGCGCGGCCGCCTGGGCCACCGCATCGACGCCCTGGCCCGCAATCAGCAGATGCACCTCGCCCAGCTTCGCCGCGGCGGTCACCGCCGCCAGCGTGGCGTCCTTGACGGTCTTGCCGTCATGCTCGACCCAGACCAGACACTTCATGTTCTTTTCCTCACCGTTCGCCCCGAGGGAAAATCGAGGGCGGCCCCGTCCCGTGCCTCGACGGCGCTCGGCACGAACGGGAGGGGTTGATCCTACTTCTTGATGCCCATCGCCGACAGCTTCATCACCAGCTCGTCCACGTCGGCGACCTTGACGCCGGCCTGGCGCTTGCCGGGCTCGACCACCTTCAGCGTCGCGATGCGCGGGGCGACATCGACGCCGTAATCGGCGGGCGTCTTCTGCGCGAGCGGCTTGGACTTAGCCTTCATGATGTTGGGCAGCGACGCATAGCGCGGCTCGTTGAGGCGCAGGTCGGTGGTGATGATCGCGGGCAGCGGGAAGCTGTCCGTCTCCAGCCCGCCATCGACCTCGCGCGTCACCGTGACGCTGTCCGACGTGAGCTCGACCTTGGACGCGAACGTGCCCTGGCCGACGCCCATCAGCCCGGCCAGCATCTGGCCGGTCTGGTTGTTGTCGTCGTCGATCGCCTGCTTGCCCAGGATGATCAGGTCCGGCTGCTCCTCGTCGGCGATGGCCTTCAGCAGCTTGGCGACGCCCAGCGGCTCGACCCTTTCCTCGGTCGTGACCAGGATGGCGCGATCCGCGCCCATCGCGAGCGCGGTGCGCAGCGTCTCCTGCGCCTTGGCCTCGCCGATCGACACCACGACGATTTCGGTGACGCCCTTGTCCTTCAAGCGGATCGCCTCCTCGACGGCGATCTCGTCGAAGGGGTTCATGCTCATCTTGACGTTGGCGAGATCGACGCCGGAGCCGTCCGCCTTCACGCGGGGCTTCACATTGTAGTCAAGCACGCGCTTGACGGGGACGAGTACCTTCATTCGACTCACCTCACCTAGCAACTTGATGATCGAGCACAAACCCGATCATACGTTTCCATTTGTCGCCTCACCTCCGCCCGACCCTCAGGCGGCAGCTTTTCATAGGCGGCACGTTGTTCAGAAGTCATCGAGGAATCTGTTTGGTCACTCGTTGAGGCGGATGGCGGAACGTATGTACCATTGGCTAAACTATCGTGAAGTTGCCTTTTCATCTGCGCCCGAATCTCAGGCGAAGCACCGGAGTAAACGGCGCATTGCTCAGACGTCATCAAAGAACTGCAATCGTCATCATCGGCCGTTGCGGATCGCCCGCAAGCGACAATAATCAACGTAAGGACTAGGCAAGATAAAAACCTTCTCGTGCAAAGTCCCGCCACAGTCACGCCGCCTTCTTCACCTTCGCGACGATCTTCTGCGCGGCGTCGCCAAGGTCGTTGGCGGGGACGATCGCGAGGCCGGAGTTGGCCAGTATGTCCTTGCCCGCCTCCACGTTGGTCCCTTCCAACCGAACGACGAGCGGCACCGAAAGGTTCACCTCCTTCGCCGCCGCGACGATGCCGTCCGCGATGATGTCGCAGCGCATGATACCGCCGAAGATGTTGACCAGGATGCCCTTCACGTTCGGGTCGCCCAGGATGATCTTGAACGCCGCCGTCACCTTCTCCTTGTTGGCACCGCCGCCGACGTCGAGGAAGTTGGCGGGGAACATCCCGTTCAGCTTGATGATGTCCATCGTCGCCATCGCCAGGCCCGCGCCGTTGACCATGCAGCCGATGTCGCCGTCGAGCTTGATGTAGGCGAGGTCGTATTTCGACGCTTCCAGCTCGGCCGGATCCTCCTCCGTCTCGTCGCGGAGCGCCGCCAGGTCCTTGTGGCGGAACATGGCGTTGCCGTCGAAGCCGACCTTGGCGTCGAGCACCATCAGCTTACCGTCATCGGTGACCGCCAGCGGATTGATCTCGATCTGCGAGGCGTCGGTGCCCAGGAACGCGGCGTACAGCTTGGACGCCACGCTCGCGGCCTGCTTCGCCAGATCGCCCGTCAGCCCCAGCGCGCCCGCGACCGCGCGGCCGTGATGCGGCATGAACCCCGTCGCTGGATCGATGTCGAGCGTGTGGATCTTGTCGGGCGAGTCGTGCGCCACCGTCTCGATGTCCATGCCGCCCTCAGTGGAGGCGACCATGGCGACGCGCCCCGTGACGCGATCGACCAGCACCGCCAGATAGAACTCCTTGGCGATGTCGACGCCGTCGGTGACGTACAGACGGTTGACCTGCTTGCCGTGCTCGCCGGTCTGCACGGTGACGAGCGTGTTGCCGAGCATATCGGTCGCCGCCGCGCGGACCTCGTCGGCGTTGCGCGCCAGCCGCACGCCGCCCTTGGCGTCGGGGCCGAGCTCGGTGAACTTGCCCTTGCCGCGGCCGCCGGCGTGGATCTGCGCCTTGACCACATATAGCGGCCCGGGCAGCTTGCCCGCGGCCGCCACCGCCTCGTCCACGGTCATCGCGGCGAAGCCGGCGGGGACGGGGACGCCGAACGTGGCGAGCAGTTCCTTGGCCTGGTATTCGTGGATGTTCATGGGGGCGCCGCCTTTTCGAGGATCGGGAATGAGCGCGCCTAAGCACAACAGGGTGCCCGAATCCACCCCGCCCGCCATCTCGCCATGACGCACATCAATCCCTATATCCGTCGCCATGAGCTGGCCCGTCGGCACCCTCCTGTTGATCGGCACCGTGGTCCTGATGGAAGGCGTCGCCTATGCCGCGCACCGCTGGATCATGCACGGCGTCGGCTGGTTCCTGCACCGGAGCCACCATCGCGCGCGGGACGGCTGGTGGGAATGGAACGACCTGTATGCGGCCATCTTCGCCGTGCCGTCGGTCGCCCTGATCTTCGCCGGGCTGCAGCTGGGCTGGTGGCCGGGCGTCGTCTGGATCGGCGCTGGCGTGGCCGCCTATGGCGCGATCTATTTCGGCTTCCACGACGTGATCGTGCATCGGCGCCTGCCCACCCGCTACCTGCCGAGATCGGCGTACATGAAGCGCATCGTCCAGGCCCATCGCCTGCACCATGTGGTGGAGACGAGGGAGGGTAATGTCAGCTTCGGCTTCCTGGTCGCCCCCCGGCCGGACGCGCTGAAGGCCGAACTGAAACGACGGCAGCGCACGGGCGTCCGGGCGCCCTCACCTCGTATACCCTTAGCCAAAAGGTAAGGATTACGGGCGCATAGCGTGGCCATGGAACAGCCGCGTTTCGTGCCTCCCTATGAACCCGTCGCGCTTGGCGGCGATCACCGCCGCGCGCTGCGCAAGGCGGTCAAGATGCGCGCGCACCTGCGCGATCGGGGCCAGACCCGGTTCGAGATCGATGTGGTGGACCTGTCCTCCTCCGGCTTCCGGGCGGAGACCAGCTTCACGCTGTGGCCGGGCACGATCGTGTGGCTGACGCTGCCCGGCCTCGCGCCGCTGGAGGCGGTGGTCGCGTGGCGCGACAAGTTCAAATATGGCTGCGCGTTCGCCAAGCCGCTGCATCCGGCCGTTTTCGATCACATCGTCGCGCTGGGTGACCGCTGAGCCGCAGGCGCGGCCACGCCCGCGCCGGTGCGCGGCGGCGGCCAGCGCGGCCGGCCGCGCCCAGGTGAGGACCGACGACCCCGCCGCGCCCCGGGGGGCCGACGG
>CAXTWJ010000075.1:0-534 GCA_964247925.1 uncultured Sphingomonas sp. | reverse complement strand
GCTTACCGATGTCTCGTCCGCGATCCGCTTGATCGCCTCGCCCAGCAGCGGCGCGATCGGCAGGTGGCGGATGCGGTCGGACGCATCGACCGCCTCGCTCCAGATCGAATCGGTGATGACCAGCTCCGACAGGACCGAGCCCTCGACCCGCGCCACCGCGCCGCCCGACAGCACACCGTGCGTGACATAGGCGACGACATCCTCCGCCCCCGCCTGGCGCAGCGCGGCGGCCGCGTTGCACAATGTCCCCGCCGAATCGACGATGTCGTCGATCAGGATGCAGAAGCGGCCCTCCACCTCGCCGATGATGTTCATCACCTCCGACTCGCCCGCGCGCTCGCGGCGTTTGTCGACGATCGCGAGTGGCGCGTTGCCCAGCCGCTTGGCGAGCACGCGCGCGCGGACCACGCCACCGACGTCGGGAGAGACGACCATCAGGTTGCGGTCGCCCCCGCGCGCCAGGATGTCGGCGCTCATCACCGGCGCGGCGTAGAGCTTGTCGGTCGGGATGTCGAAAAAGCCCTGGATCTGGCC
>CAXTWJ010000074.1:0-9994 GCA_964247925.1 uncultured Sphingomonas sp. | reverse complement strand
GACCCATCTCTTGCCCTGCTCGGGCATGGGCGTGTCCTCGATCAGGTCAAAGCCGAGCCTGCCGACGTAGAAGGCGAGGGCTTCGTCATATTCGCGGACGAGGAGGGCGAGGTGGGCGAGGTGCATGGCCGCAGATGTGCATGGTTTGCACGGATGTACAAAGTGGCGGCGGCACTTTTCACGAAACAGGGTTTTCGTTGAAAGTGGCGGGGGTAGTTTGTAGCTTCGTACAATGGACGAAGACGGCTTTGCTGCAGCGGGGACCGGGCGGCTGGTACCGACGATCGGCGGGCGCAAGGCTTTCGTGCCCGCGCCGCTGCCGCCGCGCGAGTTGCGCGTGCAGGCGTTCCTGCCGGAGCTGGCGCGCGCCACGCAGCTGGTGGGCGAGCTCAAGGGCATCGGGCGAAGCGTGCCCAATCCGCTGCTCCTCATCCGCCCATTGCAACGGCGGGAGGCGGTCTCGTCTTCGAGCATGGAGGGCACGTACACGACGCTGACCGACCTGTTCCTGTTCGAAGCGGGCGCGGCCGAGGCGGCGACGCGTGGCGATAATCGCGAGGTGTTGAATTACGTGCGAGCGCTGGAAGGCGCGATCGAGGGGCTGGCGCGGCTGCCGATCTCGACGCGGCTGATCCGCGAGGCGCATCGCGTGTTGCTGACCGGCGTGACGCGGCATCGGGGCGCCAGCGTCGATGCGGGCGAGCTGAAGCGCGACCAGAACTGGATCGGTGGTGGCGGCAGGATAGACAGCGCGCGCTTCATCCCCGCGCCACCGGCCGACACGCCCGACGCGCTGCACGCGCTGATGGAGTTCATCAATCGCGAGGACCGCGAGGCGGGCTCGCCGCTGATCGACGCGGCGCTGGCGCACTATCAATTCGAGGCTATCCATCCGTTCGGCGACGGCAATGGCCGAGTCGGGCGGATGCTGATCGCGCTGATGCTGATAGACAACGGCACCTTGCCACAGCCGCTGCTCTACATGAGCCCGTATCTGGAGGGGCATAAAGACCGCTACATAGATCTGATGTATGCGGTGTCGCGCGACGGCGCCTGGGAGCCTTGGGTCGCGTTCTTTCTCGAGGCGGTCGCGGCGTCAGCATTCGAGACGATCGCCACGGTCGAGCGGATGCAGGATCTGCAGCGCGCCTATCGCGAGCGGTTCCAGACGGCGCGGCGATCGGCGCTGATGCTGCGGATCATCGATCTGGCGTTCGAGCGGCCGGTGCAGTCGATCACCGACTTCGCCGAGGCGCTGGGGGTGACGTACGGCGGTGCGGCGAACAATCTGGCCGAGCTGATCGCGCAGGGCGTGGCGGAGGAGGTGGAGGGGACGTATCCGAAGCTGATCCGGTTTCCGGGGGTGCTGGAGGCGTTACGGGTGGGGTAAGCCAGCCGTGCAATAGCTGACCATCGCCCATCAAGATTGTTGTACGGTCTCGGCCAAACTACATCTGCCCTTCCAAAGCCTCAGACACCCGTCCCGGGTTCACGTTAAAAACTTCGCCGATGTGCCGCTGATGCGCATTTGGGTGCGCATCCTTGTACTCTCGGATCGCTTCCGCGAGCTCGGGAGTAAGAGGCTGGCTACGGTTAGGTGCCCGTCTCGTGTGCGAACGGCGATACATCTTGTCCGCAATCTCGTTCAGCTCATCTAAGCCATGCTCGTCAGCAAGTTCCCGCAAGCGCTCTCGTAATGCTGGAATCCCTCTCGCATTCTTTGGCATCCGTCCTCCTGCGAATCAGAACATAGACAGTTGATTGCTGACGTAATCGTTAGGCCGCTCCAGCTTGCGGCGACAAGGGGGTATCCACGCCAGCTTTGGACCGTCAGAGATACCGTGCTCCCAAACTAGCCAAGCGTATCCAGTTGCTGTGGTCGCCTTCTCGTCAAGCCTGCCTTTAACCATCGGAACCCGTTCGACGAACTGCGCGAATACGCTCGGAGGATCAGCTTGAAACAGTCGGTTGTAGCGACCTACGCTCTCAAGAAAAACTGTTCGCACCAGCATCGCCACCCCACGACGAGAAACATCAAACGAACGTTGAACAAACTCCTCCGCCAATCTGAACGGCGGGTTCGTAATTACCCAATCAACGGCATTAGTTTCGTATGGGTAGGCAAGAAAATCACGAACCGGAGCATAACCATAGTCGAAAGCATCGGCAGACCTGACACTGCTAAAATACTCTTCTAAAACTCGTGACATATGACCAGCTCCGCACGCTGGTTCGAGGCAAGTCAGGTCAGAAACGCGCTGTGGCCCGACGACGTGCTCTATCAGCGCCCGCGTCGCCCAAGGCGGAGTTGGAAAAAAGTCGGGGCTGTCGCCCGCTTCGACGCGCTGCGACATGACGGCGTGCGATGTATTTTGCATGTGTGCCTCGGATTACAGAGGCGCTCTATACCTCAAGTGCGACTCCTTGAGAATCATGCAAATGTCACGAGTAAATCGCCGGTAAATAAACCTCCCCACCCCGCTCCCGAAACCGCTCGCTCATCCCGGCCATCCCTCCTTCGGCCTGCGCCAGGGCTTCGGCCGACAAGTCCGCTTCCTGGGCCGCGACGAACGTCTCCACCGGCGCATTCTGCTTGGCGGCGAAGTCGCGCACTTCCTGCGTGATCTTCATCGAGCAGAACTTCGGGCCGCACATCGAGCAGAAGTGGGCGGTCTTGGCGCCTTCGGCGGGGAGGGTCTGGTCGTGGTACTGCTCGGCCGTGTCGGGGTCGAGCGAGAGGTTGAACTGGTCGCGCCAGCGGAACTCGAACCTCGCGCGGGACAGGGCGTCGTCGCGCAGCTTGGCCGCCGGATGCCCCTTGGCGATGTCGGCGGCGTGGGCGGCGAGCTTGTAGGTGACGACGCCGGTCTTGACGTCGTCGCGGTCGGGGAGGCCCAGATGCTCCTTGGGGGTGACGTAGCAGAGCATCGCGGTGCCGTACCAGCCGATCATCGCCGCGCCGATGCCGCTGGTGATGTGGTCGTAGCCGGGCGCGATGTCGGTGGTGAGCGGCCCCAGCGTGTAGAACGGCGCCTCGCCACAGGCGGCGAGCTGCTTGTCCATGTTCTCCTTGATCTTGTGCATCGGCACGTGGCCGGGACCCTCGATCATCACCTGAATATCCTGCGCCCAGGCGCGCTTGGTCAGCTCGCCCAGCGTGTAGAGCTCGGCGAACTGCGCTTCGTCGTTCGCGTCCGCGATCGAGCCGGGGCGCAGGCCATCGCCGAGGCTGTACGCGATGTCATACGCCTTCATGATCTCGGTGATCTCGTCGAAGCGCTCGTAGAGGAAGCTCTCCTTGTGGTGGCTGAGGCACCATTTCGCCATGATCGAGCCGCCGCGGCTGACGATGCCGGTGACGCGCTTGGCGGTCAGCGGGATGTAGGGCAGGCGGACGCCGGCGTGGATGGTGAAATAGTCGACGCCCTGCTCGGCCTGCTCGATCAGCGTGTCGCGGAAGATCTCCCAGGTCAGCTCCTCGGCGATGCCGCCGACCTTCTCCAGCGCCTGGTAGATCGGCACGGTGCCGATCGGCACGGGCGAGTTGCGGATGATCCACTCGCGCGTGTCGTGGATGTTGCGGCCCGTCGACAGGTCCATCACCGTGTCCGCGCCCCAGCGGGTGGCCCAGACGAGCTTGTCGACCTCGGCCGCGACGTTGGAGGCGACGGCGGAATTGCCGATATTGGCGTTGATCTTGACCAGGAAGTTGCGGCCGATCGCCATCGGCTCGGACTCGGGATGGTTGATGTTCGACGGGATGATCGCGCGGCCGCGCGCGACCTCGTCGCGGACGAACTCGGGCGTGACGTGGTCGGGGATGGCGGCACCGAAAGACTCGCCGTCGCGGACGTGGTCCATGGCCTGCTGGCGGCCGAGATTTTCGCGAGTCGCGACATACTCCATCTCGGGCGTGATGATGCCGCGCCGGGCATAGTGCATCTGGCTGACGTTCTGGCCTGCCTTGGCGCGCAGGGGGCGGCGCACGATGTTGGGGAAGGGCTGGACGCCGCCGGAACGGTCGGGGCCGAGCTGGCCGTTGTCCTCCGGGCGCAGCGCGCGGGCGTCGTAGGACTCGACGTCGCCGCGGCCGACGATCCAGTCGCGACGCAGCTGAGGCAGGCCGGCGCCGATGTCGATGCGCGCATGGGGGTCGGTATAGGGGCCGGACGGGTCATAGACGTTGAGCGGCGGCTCACCGCAGCCGGGATCGAGGTCGATCGCGCGCATCTTCACGCCGAGCGGGCCGACGCTGATCTTGCGCGAGCCACGGATCGGGCCGGTGGTGACGCCGATCTCGACGCGCGAAGGGATGTCGGCCATGCGTGTTCGCTCCATGCTCACGAAGCGAGGATGTGGCGGCCACTCCCTCCCTCCGCCGGCGCTAACCGGATCAGGTTCAGCGGGTCCTGGGCGCGGCGCCCAATCTCAGCCTTGGCAGGCTCCCCGGGGAGTGACGGGAATAGGCGCTATCGCGCGCGCGTCAAAGCCCTTTCCGCCCGAAGCCCGATCGGCGCGGCACGGGCGCGGGCAAGTTGCCGGGCCTGACGATCGTCGGGGCGGCGGTCGCCGGCTCCAGCCGCGGCACATCGGGCGGTGAAAGCGTCCGCGCGGGGTCGAGCGCGCTCGCCAGCCCCTCTCCCGCGAGCACGCGGTCCAGCACCGGTCCGAGCGCGGCGGCGGACAGCCATGCGCCGGCGTCCACCAGTCGGCATCTCGCGCCCTCGTCGCCCGCCATCACGCTCCGCGCGATCAGCAGGGTGAGGCGCTCGGCGATCGCGTCGAGCTCGGTTGTCGGGTGGCCGATCGTCAGGTGCCAGCGATGCGGCGGCGCGTCTTGCTCCCACGGGCCATCATGAGGCGTCAGCGCGGTGAAGATCAGCGTGTCGTCGTCGCGCCCGGTGATCAGCGCGGCGTCGGCGAAGCTGCCCGCGTCGTCGCGACCGCCCATGTCGGCGGCCCCGCACTGCCAGCGGTACAGCGGCAGGTGCAAGCGCAGCGCCGCTCGCAGCGAGGCGATCGGGAACGCGACCGGGTGCGTGAAGAGAATGATCGCCATGCTCGCCTCGCGGCGAAAGGTAGCGACCAATATACCAAGAAACCGTTAGGCCGCGGCGGCGTGCCCGCCGCGGCCCATTTCCGGTCAGGTCGTCTGCGCGCTGGTCCGGATGCTGCCATTGACGCCGGCGGGGAAGAAGCCGCCCTGCGTCACCGCCGCCGGGCTGGCATAGACGACGTTGAGCACCTGGTTGGCGGTGCGGCCGAGCGCCAGGCTGTTCGCGTCGGTGGGCACGAAGTTCGCCACCAGCGCCTGCGTGTTGTCGGTCTTGGTATAAGCCGTGCCGATGCCCTGATCGGTATCGACCGGTCCGTCGAGCGAGTCGCGGCTGTCCGAGATTTTCTGGATCACCGTGTAGATGTCCTGATTGTTGATCAAGATCTGCGGAGCCGCCACGCCACGCGCGTACAGGTTGGAGCGGATCACGCCGTCATGGTAGGCCTCGACCGCCAGGATGCCGGCCGATGCCTCCAGGAACACCTTGTTGGTGATCAGCCGCGCCGAGCCGCGATAGGCGGTGACGCCCACGTCGGTCAGCAGATACGACCCGATCAGGAAGTTGGTGTCGTTGGCGAACGGATCGAAGATGTCGGTCGCCCCGATCACGCCCGCCGCGCGCGCCGCCGCCGTGAAGGCACCGACCGCCGAACCGCCGGGCGTGGTGACCGTGGCCGAGCCCGACAGGTTGATCGACGGCTGTGCCACCGCCGCCGCGCCGAGGTTGGTGCGCAGGAAGGTGACGTGCGCGATCTCGTCCGCCGCGATCTCGCGGGCATATTCCGCGACGATGTTGTCGGTGAACGCGACGGCCCGTGCCGCGCCCGCGCCGGTGCCGGTGATCACCGACCCCTGCGTCCCCGCGCCCGTCTGGAGCGAGGCCGCGATGCCCGCGCCGGCGACGGCGTAGCTGTAATAGTTGGCCTCCAGATACTCCAGGTTCAGCGCGAAGTTCAGGACGTCCGCGTCGCTGATCACCCCCGTCGTGCTCGTGGGAGTCGGGGTGGGCGTCGAGCCCGTATTGTTGTTGTTGTTGTCATGGCCGCAGCCAGCCAAGGCGAGGCCACCCGACATGGCGGCGACACCGCCGCACAGGCGGATGAAGTTGCGCCGGGCGCGGCGCTGGTTCTCGGCGCGGTCCAGCGCTTCGAGAAGTTCGATCTGGTTGTTCATTGTTGCTGCTCCCCGGCTCAGTTGGCGGCGCTGGTGCGGATGGTGCCGTTGACGCCGGCGGGGAAGAACCCGCCCAGCGTGACCGCCGCCTTGTTCAGATAAACGACGTTCAGGACCTGCGCGGCCGAGCGGCTGAACGCGACGCCATTGGCGTCGGTCGGCACGAAGTTGGACGCGGTCGCGGTGGTCGTGCCGGCGCTGGTGGTCAGCGACGTCTGGACCGGCGAGATGCCCTGGTCATCGTCGGCCTGCAGCTGCGGGTTCGCGGTGGCGGCGGTGGTCGCCGTCCCGTCCAGCTGGTCACGGGCGTCGGAGATCTTGTCCGCGTTGGTGCGCAGCGCCGGCGTCGCCATACCGCGCCGGTACAGCGCGCCGCGGATGATGCCGGCGTGAAACGCCTCCACCGCCAGGATGCCCGCCGCCGCGTCGAGGAAGGCGTTGTTGGTCAGCAGCGCCGAGGCGCCCTTGTAGGCGGTGACGCCGACGTCCTCGAAGATGTACGAGCCCAGCAGGAAGTTGTTGGGCGACGCATAGGGATCGAAGATGCCGTTGCTGGCGGTCAGGTCGATGCCCGCGGCCCTCGCCGCGGCCGTGAACGGACCGGGCGTCCCGTCGGCGTTCAAGCCGCCGGTGATGTTGATCGCGGGCTGCGCGACCGCCGCCGTGCCCAGCGCGGAACGGAGGAACGCGACGTGGTTCGCCTCGTCCTGCGCGATCTCCAGCGCATACTGGCGGATCACCGGATCGCCGGTGAAATCGACCTGCCGCGGGGGGTTGGTGCCGTTCGTCAGGACCGCGCCCTGCGTGCCCGTGCCGGTCAGCTGACCGGCGGCCAGGCCCGCGCCGTTGGCGGCGTAGGCGTAGAACTGACCCTCGAGATATTCGAGATTGAGCGCGAAGTTCAGGATGTCGGCGTCGGTCACCGCCTGGGCGTCGGCGACGGAGGAGAAGGCGAACGCGCCCGCCCCCACCGCCGCGGCGCCGAGCACCGCCTTGAACAGGTCACGCCGTTCGGTGCGGCGCTTGGCGCGCGCGTCGAACGCGTCAATGAATTGGGCGGCTTCGGTCATCGGACAGTCCCCTTCACGGAAATACTGTCCCGGGAACCGTTCGATCTGACGGCAAGTTCCGACCACCAAATAATAATCCGCCGGATGGGGCCGGCGGCCGGCCGTCAAAAGGTGTAGGCAAGCCCCAGCACGCCCAGCCACTGGCCGCGCCGCCCGGCGATCGATACCAGCGGGCTGTCGCCGAAATCGTTGAGCAGGTGCGAATAGGTGCCGCCACCGACCAGCTTGAAGCCGTGCAGCAGGTCGCCGGTCAGCGACACGGTGGCGAGCGCGCCCAGTGTGTAGTTCTTCCAGCCGCCGCGCGCGTTGTAGGTCGGCAGCCCGCTCGCCAGCGACTGCGCCGGGCTGACCGAGTAGTAATAGCGGGCGTACTTGCCCTGCGCGTGCTCCGCCGACGCGAACAGGCCCACCGCGATCGTGCGGCTCAAGGGCGTCAGATAATTGATCGTCGGCTGGATGATGCCGCTCCTGTGCGCGCCGTTGACGTCGTAGCGGTAGGATAGGGAGAAGGAGAGCCGGTCATAGTCGCTGGTGATCACGCCCGTCTTGCCGATGCCGGCATAGCCACCCAGCTCGATGGCGGTGTCGAGCTTGCCCAGCGCCTTCACGCGGACGTCGTCGATGCTCTTGGTCGAGCTGCGGTTGAAGTTGACGACCGCGATTGGCCCGAGCTGCAGGTCGAGCCCGGGGCCGGGCTTGTCGGGAATCAGGTCCACCGACAGGCGGTTGCCCGCCAAGGTGAAATTATAGCCCTTGTACGACCCGATCGCGCCGGGAGCGCCGGTGAAGCGATAATCGTTCGAGCCTTCGTAATCGGGCAGGTAGACGCCGCCCGCGCCGATCGTGATCGAATCGCCACCGGCCGCCTCCGCCAGTCCGCCGGCGTCGGGCGGCGTGGTGGTGGGCGCGTCCTGCGCGAAGGCGGGCGTGGCGATCAGGGCGACGGCGGCGGCGGCGAGCGTGGGCACAAGGCGCAAGGCGAGGAACTCCGATGAAGCTGTTACGGGCGCGCAACGCCGTTGATGTGGATTATATCCGGCGTCGATGAACGATCGTTCAGGATTTTCCGCGAGGTGTGGCGGAAAGGTCGCACCGTAGGGGATGGCAGGTGGTGGGCAGCGCCGCGGCGAAGTCGCGTCACCGGACCTCGACTGCGCCGAGGCCGGCCGGGCTTGCGGGGTCTCGCCCGCTGCTTCGCTGCGTGCGTGCCGGCTGCGCTAGAAAATGTACCGCATCGCGACCCGCTCCGTCACCTCCGGCCCCGTCAGCGTGAACCGCGCGGCGTCGAACCGGGGTGGGCCGAAGCGGACGGGCGCGTTGCGCGAGAAGCCGTAGCCTTCGCGCGGGATGCCCGCGAAGGTGTCGAGCCGACCATTGCCGTTCTCGTCATGGATCACCGCCAGCGCATATTGCCCCGGGGGCAGGGCGGGAAAGGTGAAGCTGCCCTGCCCCGCCGGCACCGTGCGCGTCACCGCGTTCGCGTCATCGACGCAGGCAGGGAAATTCGTGGGGTCGGCGGTCAGGCAGACCCGGATCAGTCCCCTGGCCGAGCGGAGGTGCTCAACCGCGACGTCGAGCCTGGACACGGGCGCCGCGCCGGTGGCCGGCAGCGCGAGCAGGCTCAGCAGCGCGAGCCGCCACCTGCCTGGCCTGCGCCTTCGCGTGAACCTTGGCGAAGTCGCCCAGGCCCCGGTCGGTGCCGCACGCCCGATCCCAGAAGCGGAAGTAAAGCCCATAGTTGCACCCGTATTGTTCATGATGCCGCTGATGATGGCTCGCGGTGATCAGCCAGCCCCCCAATGGTCCACGCCACATGAACCGGGGCCACATTTCCCAGCCCATGTGATTGGTGACACCCATAACGGTCATGATCGTGAGCACCAAGCCGAGGGCGGCGACATGGATCGGAATCACGAACACCAGTAGCGGAATGGCAACAGCCCCCGTCACCGCCTCGATCGGGTGGAAGGCCATGGCGGCCCAGGCGGTCGGTGGTCGGCTGGCGTGGTGGACCGCGTGCGCCAGGCGGAAGGGCGCGGGCCGGTGCATCCAGCGATGCGTCCAGTAGAACCAGGCATCGTGCGCCACGAGGTAGAGCAGCACGGAGACGGGCAGGTACCACAAGGGCCAGGCATGGCCATCGGCATAAATCCGCGTCCACCCCCGGTTGGTCCAGCCCCAGGCGACGATCCCGGCCGGCACGCCGTAGATGGCGGCGGAGAGCAGCGACCACATCACCTCCCGCCGCATCTGCGCGTCGAGGCCGCGGTACAGGCCGGGGTGCCTCGCCCGCGTCGCCCAGGCGAAGCCGCCGCTGGTCAGCAGGTAACGCACGCCCACGATGACCGTCATCGCGAGCGCGGACAGGAACAGGGCGGCGACCATGACCCCCTTCTAGCGGCCAAAGCATGGCGCGCCAGTGACATGCGGCGAGCCGATGGCGGTTAGCGCGCTGCAACCGTCAGCCCGCCCGGTTCGTTGGGTGAAGCGAGGTGTTCGATGGGCGACACGGGCGAGGACGAGCAGGAACTGGCGGGGCGACAGCCGACCGCCCTGTACCCGATCGGCCGCACGCTGCGCTCCACCTTCAACGCCGAGAACCATGACAGCCTGGGCGACGACCTGACCGGGCTGATGCTGCACCTGGCGCGGGTGGGGGAGCCGCCGTCGGCGCCGGTGGCGCCCCCTCCAGCCG
>CAXTWJ010000073.1:0-10028 GCA_964247925.1 uncultured Sphingomonas sp. | reverse complement strand
CGCGGGCGCCAGACGCGCTTGCGATAAACCCGACGCGCGGCCGCGCGACGATAGACCACGCGATCCTCGACCACCTCCGTCGTGGTCGTCGTCGTCACCACGGGCGCGCTCTGCACGGTGACCGTCGTCACCGACCCGCCATAGCCACCCCCGTACCCATAGCCATAGGCCGGCGCGGGATAGCCATAGCCGTAGGCCGGCGGGGGATAACCATAGCCACCGGTCGTCGTGGTCACCGTCGTGCTGCCGTCCGGCGACACCCAGGTGGAACCCGGACCGGGGCCATCACCGTATCCCGGCGGCGGCGGCGGCGGCGGCGGCGGCGGATAGTCGCCCCGATACGCCGGCCCGCGTTGCCGCCCGTGTCGGTCGATCGCATAACCCGCCGCGGCACCCGCGCCCGCGCCGATCAGCGTGCCGCCCAGCCGGTCGCCGTGCCCCGCGATCAGGTTGCCCGCGACGCCGCCCGCGACCGCGCCGACCGCCGCGCCCGCCAGCCCGTCATGCTGGCCGCGTCCGTCCCAATCGACGCCGGCGACGCTGTCATATACCTCGCCGCGATCGTCGATCAGCACCGCGTCGTCATAGTAGCGCGTCCAGTAATGGCCGGAACCGGGGTCGCGGAAGCCGTAGCGGCTCCAGGCACTGACATGGAAGCGCGGCGCCACCCAGTAGCGCGGCAGGCGATAGCCGCGATACGGCGCGTGATACGCCGCCCAGCCGCCCGGCGCGTTGTTGCCGCCCCACCAGCGCCCGCCGCCCATTGCTGACGGGGGCGGCGGCGGCGGCATCTGCGCGCCCGGCGCCGGATAGCTCGCGCCCGGCGCCTGGGCCGTCGCCGTCCCCGCCGTCATCAGCGCCGCGGCGCCCAGCACCATCGCGATCCGCATTCCCGTTCTCCCTGTCCGGCGCGCGCACGCCCTCGCCCTTGACGGCTTGCTTACCAAGCGGCCGCCCGAGTCGGAAGCGGAAGGCCTGTCCCGTTCCGGGTCAGCCGATGCGGGTCGACAGCAGTGCGGCCAACGCCTCGCACCCGGCGGCGTCCGCCGCGTCGAACCGCGCCGGCACGGGGCTGTCCAGGTCCAGCACGCCCAGCAGCCGCCCGCGCCCATGATCCTGGGCCACGATCGGCACCACCAGCTCCGACCGGCTCGCCGCGTCGCACGCGATGTGCCCGGGGAAGGCGTGCACGTCGTCCACCAACTGCGTCTGCCGCGCCGCCGCCGCCGTCCCGCACACGCCCGCGCCCATCGCGATGCGGATGCATGCCGACTTGCCCTGGAACGGCCCCAGCACCAGCTCGTCCCCGATCAGGCGATAAAATCCCGCCCAGTTCAGGTCGGGCAGGTACAGCCACACCAGCGCCGCCGCGTTCGCCATGTTGGCGATCGGGTCGGACTCGCCGGCGGTGAGCGCATCGAGCGCGGCGAGCAGGTCGCGATACAGCTCGGCCTTCGAGCCGGCGGCGATGTCGAACTGGTACATCAGTCGATCCTGACCCTGCCCCGCCCCGCCTTGACCTGCGCGCGGCCCTTCTTCTCGTCCACCCGCTTCGCCTTGGCCGCGCGGCTCGGGCGTGTCTTCACCCGTCGCGCCTCGCGCTCTTCCGCGCCGGCGAGCAGCTCGGCCAGCCGCGCCCGCGCGTCCGTCCGGTTTCCCTCCTGCGTGCGATAACGCCGCGCGGTGATCACCAGCGCGCCCCCGGCGGTCAGCCGGCTGCCGGCGAGCAGCTTCAGCCGGCGGTAGGTCTCCGGGTCCAGCCCCAGCGCCCATACATCGACACGCAGCTGGCACGCGGTCGCGACCTTGTTGACGTTCTGCCCGCCCGGCCCGGTGGCGGCGAGGAACTTCTCCTCCATCGCGCTGTCGGGCACGTCGATCATGCGAACGGACCGAACCGCGCCGGCACCGGCGCCTCCGCCGCGACCGGCGGCTTGCCGGCACGCGGCAGGCTCAACGACGCCGCGTGGAGCAGCATCCCGGCCGAATCGACGCGCCCATAGACGGGATCGCCCACCACCGCCGCGCCCAGCCCGGTGGCGGCATGAACCCTGATCTGATGCGTCCGTCCCGTTGCCGGCCGGAACTCGACCAGCGCGCGGCCGCCCTCGGTGCGCAGCACCCGCCACGCGGTGCGCGCCGTCTTGCCCGTCGGGCTGCCGATCATGCGCCACCCCGCCTCGCGCGTGCTCACCTTCAGCAGCGGCAGGTCGATCACCCCCTCCTCGCCGTCGGGCACCCCGTCGAGCACCGCCACATAACGTTTCGCCACCTCGCCCCGTTCGAACGCCTGCCCGAACCGCGCCGCCGCCTTGGGATTGCGCGCGAGCAGCAGGCAGCCGCTGGTATCCCGATCCAGCCGGTGTACGGCCACGGGCCAGCGCTGAAAGCCGAGGCGCAGCGCCTCCAGATGGTTCTCCAGGCTGAGCGATCCGTCGCGCGGGCGATCGACGGGCAGCCCGGCGGGCTTGTCGATCACCAGCGCCTCGCCATCGAGGAAGAGGATGCGGTCGGGGTCCATGGCGCACGCCCTTGCCACCGCCCGCGCGCCCATGCCAGAGCCGCGGGCGATGCGCGCGCTCCTGCCCCTGTTGCTGGCGATGCCATCGGTTGCGACGGCGCAATGCCCATCCAGCGCCCCCATCGCGGCCGACGGCCGTGTCCTCGGCCATTTGCCCTATGGCGACGTCGCGCCCGGCGAACTCGTCGATGCCGGCCCATCCATCGGCGGGCGTTGCCTGCTCCGGCCGGAAGCGGCGGCCGACTTCGCGCGGCTGGCGTCGGCGGCGCAGGCGAGCGGCCTCGGCCGGCTGTACGCCGCCTCCTGTCACCGCAGCCTGCCATGGCAGGAGGGCGTGTTCTGTCGGGAAGCGCACGCCGACCCATCGCTGCGTGCCCTCTCCGTCGCCCCGCCCGGCCATAGCGAGCACGCCACCGGCTACGCGCTCGATGTCGCGATCCGTCCGGCGAATGGCTGCCCGGACATCGCCGGCTGCATGGCCGCGCTGCCGCTATACGCCTGGCTGCGCGACAACGCACCCCGCTTCGGCTTCGAGCAGAGCTTTCCCGGCGGCAACAAGCAGGGCGTGAAGTGGGAACCCTGGCACTGGCGCTGGGTCGGCACGTCACCCGACGCGCCCGGCGCCGCCAGGGCGCGCGCCCGGTTCGCGCGCGCCCGGCGGGACTATCCGGCCAATCCAGCGGTGCCCTAGCCCTTCAGCTTGCCCGCGATCTCCGCCACTCGCCTGCCTTGGTGGCGGGCGCCGTCCAGCTCGATCTGGCTTGGCTGGCGCGCGTTGTGGCCGACAATCGTGCTCGCGCCATAGGGGGTGCCGCCGTGCACCTCCTCGATCGTCAGCTGGCCCTTGAACCCGTAATCCAGCCCGACGATCACCATGCCCATGTGCAGCAGGTTGGTGATGATCGACAGGTTCGTCGTCTCCTGCCCGCCATGCTGACTACCGGTGGAGGTGAACGCCGCGCCGACCTTGCCGACCAGCGCATCACTCGCCCACAGCCCGCCCGTGGCGTCCCAGAACGCCGCCATCTGGCTCGGCATCCGGCCATAGCGGGTCGGCGCGCCCACGACGATCGCGTCATACTCGGCCAGCTTGTCTGGACCTTCGATCACCGGGTGCGCGGTGTCCGTCTTGAAGTGCGGCGCCGCGGCAACCTCGGGCGGCGCGGTCTCGGCCACGCGACGGATGTCCACCTCCGCCCCACCGGCGCGCGCGCCCTCGGCGACCGCGTCGGCCAGCTGTTCAACATGGCCGTAGGACGAATAGTACAGCACCAGCACCTTGGTCATCGTCATTTGCTCCTGTGAGTGAAACGCAGTCCGTTCAGTCGGCGTCAACGAGGACGATCTCGGCATCCTCCAACGCCTGGAACCGGTATTCGCCGCCGGCGAGCGCCACGCCGTCGCGCGCGTCCACCCGCTCGCCGTCGACCAGCAGCGCGCCGGTCGCGGGCACCAGATAGGCGTGCCGGCCGGCGCCGCCCGTATGCGTCAGCGCCTCGCCCGCCCTCAGCGTCGCGCCCAGCACGCGCGCGTCCGCCCGGATCGACAGAGCGTCACGATCGTCGGCATAGCCGCTGGCCAGCACCGCCCAGCCACCGGCGCGGTCGTCCTTGGGAAAGGGCCGGGTGCCCCAGCTCGGCTCGCCACCGGTGGCGCGCGGCTCGATCCAGATCTGGAACAGCGTGGTCGGCTCGTCCTCCAGATTATACTCGGCATGGCGCACGCCCGAGCCGGCGCTCATGACCTGAACGTCGCCCGCGCCGGTGCGGCCCTTGTTGCCCAGCGAATCGCCATGCGTGATCGCGCCCGAGCGGACATAGGTGATGATCTCCATGTCGCGATGCGGATGCGGCGGGAAACCGCTGTTCGCGGCGATCACATCGTCGTTCCACACCCGGATCGCGCCCCAGCCCATGCGGTCGGGGTCGTGATAGCTCGCGAACGAGAAATGATGCCGCGCGTCCAGCCAGCCATGGTCGGCATGGCCGAGCGTGACGAAGGGGCGACGATCGATGCGGGAAAGCGTGGCGGTGGTCATCGGAAAACCTCCCATATGCTCCGGCCGATATAAGCGTCGCGTCACGATGCGAAATGGAAACGGTGGAAACTGATCGTTTCTCCCGCTAAGCTTCGCACGGGAGGAAGCACATGGCCCGACTGCCCGATCTCGAAGCCTGGGCGACCTTCGCCGCCGTGGTCGAGCACCGCTCGTTCAGCGGCGCCGCGCAGGCGATCGGCGTCGGCAAGTCCACCGTGTCCAAGGCCGTGTCGCGGCTGGAGGCGGAGCTGGGGCAGGCCTTGTTCCACCGCACGTCGCGCCGCCTCGCGCTGACGGAGGCGGGCAGGCCGCTGGCCGAGTACGCCACCCGCATCCTGGCCGAAGGGCGCGCGGCGGTGGAAGCCGCGCGCGACGCCGCCGCCAGTCCCGCCGGCCGCATCCGCCTCGCCGCGCCGACCGGCTTCGGCATCGCCAACGTCGCGCCGCTCGTCGCCACCTTCCTCCTCGAACACCCACAGGTGGAGATCGACCTGCATCTGTCCGACGCCCGCGTGGATATCGTGGCGGAGGGCTTCGACCTGGCGCTGCGCATCGCGGACCTGCCCGACAGTTCGCTGCGGGCGCGACGGCTGTGCGACATCCACGGCCACCTCGTCGCCGCGCCCACCTATCTCGCCCGCGCCGGCACCCCGGTCCACGCCGCAGAGCTCGCCCGCCACCAGCTGTTCGGCTACGCCAATGTCCTTGGCCCGTGGCGCCTGCACGGGCCGGGCGGCGAGGAGGTGACGGTGCGCCCGATCGGTCCGCTGACCGCGAACTCGGGCGAGGCGCTGGTGCCCGCGCTGGTCGCGGGGCTGGGCATCGCGCGACTGCCCGGCTTCATCGTCGGTCCGCAGCTCGCCAGCGGGGCGCTCCACGAGATCCTGCCCCACTGGGCCGGCCCGCCGATCGGGCTGCACCTGCTCACCCCGCCCAGCCCGTTGCGTCCCGCCCGCGTCGAGGCGCTGATCGCCTTTCTCGCGGCCCACCTGCGCGACCCGTGCGCGGGCGCTGTCCTACCCGCGCCGCATCTGCCACACACCGCCCATGCCTGATCCGACGCCCTTTTCCCGCGCCCCGGACGAGACCGCGGCAGGACACGACTTTGTTGACCTTTCGACGGCCGCCGACGGTATGATCGACGCCAACTCGCGGCAACTTCGCCAACTTTCGACCGGTCGCCTCGCCCCTGACACCGACGACGCGCGGTTCATCCGCCGCGTCCTGATCCTGCTCGTCATCGCCGGTGTCGTCGCCGCGCTGGTCCGCGCCGGCGACCTGCTCATCCTCGCGTTCGGCGCGATGCTCGGGGCCATCGTGATCCACGCGGTGGCGGAGATCGGCCGCGAACGGCTTGGCTTGCCGAAGAAGCCCGCGCTGGTCGGCGCCATGCTGTCGGTCCTGGGCGTGATCGCCTTCCTGCTCTGGCTGTTCGGCGTGCAGTTCCGCCCGCAGGTCAACCTGCTGGTCACGCGCCTTCCCGACCTGCTCGGCCAGCTGGACGGCTGGCTGTCGCGGTCGCCGGTCGGCGCCAAGCTCGCCGATGCCGTCCGCGCGGCCTATGCCGGCAGCCAGGCCGCGCAGGACGTCAGCGGGATCGCGCGGGGCGCCGGCGAACTGGTGCTGAACGCGATCCTGCTGCTGGTCGGCGCGCTGTTCTTCGCCGCCGACCCCAAGGCGTACGAGCGCGGCTTCCTGTTCCTCGTTCCGCCGCGTCACCGGCCGGCCTATGAGGACGCGCTGTTCGACATCGGCGCCGTGCTGCGCCTGTGGCTGCGCGCCGAGCTGATCCAGATGACCAGCATGGGCCTGCTGGTCGGGCTGGGCCTGTGGTGGTTCGGCGTGCCCTCGCCCGCCGCGCTGGCGCTGCTGACCGGCCTGTCGGAGTTCGTGCCTTATCTCGGGCCGATCGCCGCCATGTTGCCCGCGCTCGGCCTGGCCGCGACGGTCGGCACGCATCAGGTCGTGGGCGTGCTGATCACCGCCGCCGTCGCGCGGCTTATTCAGACCAACTTCGTCACGCCCTACGTCACCAGCCGCGTGGTCGCGATCCCGCCGGCGATGACGGTCTTCTCCATCATTGGCATCGGCTACATCTTCGGGGTCTTCGGCCTGTTCTTCTCCGCCGCGCTGCTGGTGGTGATCTACACGCTGGTGCGCAGCCTCTACCTGCGCGAGGTGCTGGGCGAGGACATCCCGCGCGCGGAGCACCGGACGCTGCTCGGCCGCGACCTGACGCCGGCACCGCCCCGCCGGACTGCCCGCGACTCGGCGGAAAAGCTGGATTAAGTCGAAATTAACCTTTTGCCTTCAGAGGTTCTTTGGTTAATGAATCCGGCTGGCTGGTCGCGGGGAGCACCGGTCGCACAACGGGGGTAGATGCGAATGCGCGTGCTGCTGATCGAGGACGAGCCCACGACCGCCAAGGCGATCGAGCTCATGCTCACGACCGAGGGCTTCAACATCTACACCACCGACCTCGGTGAGGAGGGGTTGGACCTCGGCAAGCTGTATGACTACGACATCATCCTGCTCGACCTGAACCTGCCCGATATGCACGGCTACGACGTGCTCAAGAAGCTGCGCGTCGCGCGCGTCGCCACGCCCGTGCTGATCCTGTCGGGGATCAACGAGATGGACTCCAAGGTCCGCTCCTTCGGCTTCGGCGCCGACGACTATGTCACCAAGCCGTTCCACCGCGAGGAACTGGTCGCGCGCATCCACGCCGTCGTCCGCCGGTCCAAGGGTCATTCGCAGTCGGTGATCAAGACCGGCAAGCTGGCGGTCAACCTCGATGCCAAGACGGTCGAGGTCGATGGCGCCCGCGTCCACCTGACCGGCAAGGAATACGCCATGCTGGAGCTGCTCTCGCTCCGCAAGGGCACGACCTTGACCAAGGAGATGTTCCTCAACCATCTCTACGGCGGCATGGACGAGCCCGAGCTGAAGATCATCGACGTCTTCATCTGCAAGCTCCGCAAGAAGCTCAGCCTCGCCTGCGACGGCGACAACTATATCGAGACGGTGTGGGGCCGCGGCTATGTGCTGCGCGAGCCCGATGAGGTGAGCCCGGCCAAGGTCGCCTGAGCCGACCATCTTTCATCAGGTTGCCGCAAAAGCATCGCCGCATTGTCATAAACGCCCGTTAACCACCGCCCTCGACAGGACGGGGGACAACGGGTGAACAAGACGATTGGTGCGATGCTGGCGGCCGCCGCCACGATCACGGCCCCTCTCTCGGCGGCGCCGGTGCTGATCGCCCGGGGCACGCTGAACGGCAGCGCCGCGGGCACGAACGTCGATCTGTCTGGCCAGACCGCGCCGCTCGAGAACGGGCTGCCCGGCAACATCCTGGGCGGCCTCGGCTCCGGCCTCGCCTGGGCCGGCGGCAACCAGTTCCTGGCGCTGCCCGATCGCGGCCCCAACGCGACGCCCTACAACGGCCTGGTGGACGACACCGTCTCCTACATCGCCCGCTTCCAGTCGGTGACGCTGCAGCTGACGCCCCAGTCCGGCGCGGCGCTGCCCTTCGCGCTCACCCCGACGCTGACCGGGACCACCCTGCTCTACAGCCCCACGCCGCTGATCTACGGCACGGGCGCGGGGCTCGGGAACCGGGCCGACGGCAACCCGCTCGGCTCGGGCGCGCCCGCGCTCGACACCGTGACCAGCTACTACTTCACCGGCCGATCCGATAATTTCGGGCCGGACGGATCGGGCAATGCCGCCGACGCCCGCTTCGATCCGGAGTCGATCCGGCTGTCGAACGACGGGCGCAGCGTCTTCGTGTCCGACGAGTACGGCCCCTACATCCGCCAGTTCGACCACGCGACCGGCGGGCTGATCCGCACCTACACCCTGCCCGCCAACCTCGACGTCGCCACGACCTCCGCCCAGGGCGCGGCCGAGATCGGCGGCAACACCACCGGCCGCGTCGCCAACAAGGGCATGGAGGGGCTGGCGATCACGCCGGACGGCAAGACGCTGGTCGGCATCATGCAGGCCTCGCTGCTCCAGGACTCGTCCAAGCTGCTCCGCCTCGTCACGGTCGATGTCGCCAGCGGCGCGACGCGGGAATATGGCTACACGCTGACCACGGGCTCTGGCGTCAGCGAGATCGTGGCGGTCAACGACCACCAGTTCCTGGTCGATGAGCGCGATGGCAAGGGACTGGGCGACGGCAGCAACGCGGCCGTCAAGTCCATCTTCCTCGTCGATATCGCCGGTGCCACGGACATCGCCAACGTGACTGTGGGCACCGCCGCGATGCCGACCGTGACCAAGATCGCCACGCCCTTCCTCGACCTGGTCGCTGCGCTCAGGGCGAACGGCCTCACTACCGCCCAGATCCCCGCCAAGATCGAGGGACTGGCGCTGGGCCAGGATGTGCTGCTCGCCGGCCAGACCCTGCACACGCTGTTCGTCGCCAACGACAATGATTTCGTGCCCGGGACCGCCGGCGGCAACCAGTTCTTCGTGTTCGGCTTTCAGGATCGCGACCTGCCCGGCCTGGTGCCGCAGGCCTTCACGGCGGCGGCTCCGGAACCGGCGGCCTGGATGACCATGCTGTTCGGGTTCGGGCTGCTCGGCGCGACCCTGCGCAGGCGGCGCGGGTCGCGGCGCGCGCTGCCGGCCGGCTGCGAGGGCGATAGGTCGATGCCGCCTATTGACCGCGCGCCCACACCTTCTGCCCGCCGATCCAGGTCTCCTCGACCTTCGTCGCCCTCAGCTCGCTGGGGGACGCCAGCGTCGGGTCGCGATCGACGACGATGAAGTCCGCCCGCTGGCCCACGGCCAGCTCGCCGAACCGGCCTTCCGCGAAGCCGGCATAGGCGGCGCCGCCCGTATAGGCCCACCAGGCCTGCTCGCGCGTCACCCGCTCCTCCGGACGCCAGCCGCCGAACGGCTGGCCCTCGGCGTCCTGCCGCGTGAACGCCGCCGCCCAGCCGGCCCAGGGGTCGGGGCGCTCGACCGGGAAGTCGCTCCCGAACGCCAGCTTCGCGCCGTTCCGCAGCATCGCGTTCCACGCATAGGCGCCGCCCAGTCGCGCCTGCCCCAGCCGTGCCTCCGCCATCAGCCGGTCGCTGGTCTGATGCACGGGCTGCATGGAGGCGATGATGCCGTGCTGGCCGAAGCGCGGCAGGTCGGCGGGATCGACGATCTGCGCGTGCTCGACGCGCCAGCGCCGGTCGCCCTTGTAGGTCCGGCTCATCACGTCGATCGCGTCGAGCACGGCGGCGTTGGCGCGGTCGCCGATCGCGTGAACCGCCACCTGCCAGCCGTCCATCGCCGCCCGGCTCATCCGGTTCTGGAGCACGTCCTCGCTCATCTGCGCCGCCCCGGTCTGGCCCGGCGCGTCGGCATAGGGCTGCTTCAGCCATGCGCCGCGACTGCCCAGCGCGCCATCCTCGTACAGCTCGCCCACCCCGCCCATCCGCAGCCGGTCGGCGTATAGCCACGGCGTCGGCC
>CAXTWJ010000072.1:0-10159 GCA_964247925.1 uncultured Sphingomonas sp. | reverse complement strand
AATGCATGAACGGCCGCGAGGCGATCCGCGCGATCAAGACGCACAAGCCCGACCTGGTCTTTCTCGACATCCAGATGCCCGGCTTCGACGGCTTTTCCGTGGTGCAGGGGCTGATGGAGGTCGAGCCGCCGCTGTTCGTCTTCGTCACCGCCTATTCGGACCATGCGCTGAAGGCGTTCGAGGCGCAGGCGGTGGATTACCTGATGAAACCGGTCGAGGTCTCCCGCCTGGCCGAGACGCTGGACCGGGTCCGCCAGCGCCTTGCCGAGCGGCAGGGGGTCGAGGAGGCCGCGCGCTTCAAGGAGGCGTTGGAGCAACACGCGCCCGAGGCGGCGGCCTACATCGCCGCCGGCGCGGACGCCGGCACCGACGGCCACAACGCCAACCGTTTCGAGAAGCTGATCAACATCAAGGACCAGGGCCAGATCTTCCGCGTCGATGTGGACACGATCGAGCGCATCGACGCCGCGGGCGATTACATGTGCATCTACACCGGCGGCGACACGCTGATCCTGCGCGAGACCATGAAGGATCTGGAAAAGCGCCTCGACCCCCGCCGCTTCCAGCGCATCCATCGCTCCACCATCGTCAACCTCGACCTGGTCAAGCAGGTCAAGCCGCACACCAACGGCGAGTGCTTCCTGGTGCTCAACTCCGGCGCCAGCGTGAAGGTGAGCCGCAGCTACCGCGACGTGGTGGCGCGCTTCGTGCATTAGATCGGGCGGAAAAACGGCCCATCGTCCATGTCACCAGGGGATCGGCGCATTCTCCCAACCGGTGAACGCGCCGGTGCGCGTATCGCCTTCCAGCAGCGCCACGCGGACGACCTCGCGCGCACCGTCATCCAAGTTTTCGGTGCCCTCGAAATTGTTGAGGTTCGTGGCCGTGAACCCGGGCGAGACCGCGTTGACGCGGATGCCCTCGCGTTCCAGCTCGATCGCGAACGACAGGGTGACGACATTCATCGCCGTCTTCGACCCGGCATAGCCGGGCGAGTAGGTGTGCCGGTACGGAAAGGCGGGATCGGCGTTGCGGGTGAGCGACCCCGCCCCGCTGCCGACATTGACGATGCGGGCCGCGGGCGCGGCGCGGAGCAGCGGCAGCATTCCTTGCGTGACCGCGACGACGGCGAAGACATTCGTCTCCCAGATCAAGCGCATGTCGTCGAGCGAGATCGTCGTCGCGCTCATCGTCTTCATGTAATCCGCGAGCGCGAGGTCGCGGGCATGGGGCGGGCGCGAGATGGCGGCGTTGTTGACCAGCAGGTCGAGCCGGCCGGCCTCTGCCCGGACGCGTTCGGCGGCGGCCGTGATCGACACCTGATCGGTCACGTCGAGCTGCAGGGCGATCGCCCCCGGCCCGATCCGGGCGGCCGCCTCCTCGCCACGTTCGGGATCGCGCGAACCCACGAAGACAGTGGCGCCGCTGGCCGCCAGCTCCTTCGCGACCTGAAACCCGACGCCCTGATTGGCGCCCGTCACCAGCGCGATGCGCTTGTCCTGCATGATTGGCCCCTGTTTTCCGAGATGATGGGTATGATCGCGGGCTTCAGGCCAGCATGCCGCCGTCGATCAGGATCTGCGCGCCGGTGATGTAGGACGCCGCCGGCGAGGCGAGGAACGCCACCAGCTCCGCCACCTCGTCCGGCTGGCCATAGCGGCCCAGCGGCACGCCCGCCTTGATCCGCGCCGAACGTTCACCCTCGTCCGGGTTCGCCTCCGTCTCGATCGGGCCCGGCTCGACGGTGTTGACGGTGATGCGCCGCGTGGCCAGGTCGCGCGCCCAGCCCTTGGTCATGCCCGCGACCGCGTGCTTGGTCATGCCATAGGCGCTGGCGCCGGGGAACGGCACACGCTCGCTGAAGAAGCTGCCGATATTCACGATCCGGCCATCATCACGCAGATGCGCCAGCGCGGCCGTCGTCAGGTGCCAGAGCCCGCGGACGTTCACGTCAATCATGCGGTCGAGCGCGGCATCGGTGATGACCCCGATCGCGCCATGTTCCGCGATGCCGGCGTTGTTGACCAGGATGTCGAGCGATCCGCCCAGCTGCTCGATCGCGCGGGCCACGCCCGTCTCGACCGCCGCCAGGTCGCCCATGTCGGCCGTCACCGCATGAGCCCTGCCCCCGGCCGCCGTGATGCCGGCCACGATTGCATCGGCCTGCCCGGCGCTGTTCGAATGCGTGACGACGACGGCGGCCCCGCGCGCGGCGAGCAGCGTCGCGCAGGCCGCGCCGATGCCGCGGCTGCCGCCGGTGACGAGCGCAGTCTTGCTACTGAGATTGAGATTGCTGGTGGACAAGTCGCTTCCCCGGAAGGTGGTGGTCAAACGCGCTCCGTCCTTCTATCAAGCGGAACGGCGTTCCTGCTATATGCGGAACGTTGTTCCGTTTGTAAAGGGGCGTGGTGGCGAGCACGGTCGATCAGGTCACGGACGCGGGCGGTTCGCCGTCGCGCCCGATGCGCAGCGATGCACGCCGCAGTCTGGATGCCCTGCTTCAGGCGGCGAAGGAGGTGTTCGCCACCGCCGGCCTCGATGCGCCCGTGCGCGAGATCGCCGCCCGGGCGAGCGTCGGCGTCGGCACGGTTTATCGCCACTTTCCCGAGCGGGCCGGGCTGATCGCCGCCGTGTTCCGCCGCGAGATCGACGACTGCGCCGAAGCGGCCGCCACGCTCGCGGCCGAACACGAGCCGTTCGAAGCACTGGCGGCGTGGCTGCAGCGGCTGGCGACGTTCTTTTTGGCCAAGCGCGGTCTGGCCGGCGCGCTGCATTCGGGCGACGACGCCTTCACGGCGCTGCCGGGGCATTTCGATCGCCAGCTACGCCCTGCGCTGGAAGGGCTGCTGACGGCGGCGGTTGCGACCGGTCAGGCCAGGGGCGACATCGCCGCCGATGAATTGCTGATCGCCGTCGCTCGGGTCTGCGCGTCGCCGGGTGACGACACGGGGGCGGCAACGCGGATGGTCGCGCTGCTGACCGACGGCCTGCGGCTCAGGTCCGCCTAGCCGGTGCCATGATTCTCAGCCGAGCGGCGCCTGCTCCGCCGCGTCGCCCCCGCCCTTGAACCACGCCTCCACCGGCCCGACCAGCTTGATGGTCAGCGGGCGGCCGTGGCGATCGACTTTCTTGCCCAGCGCGACGCGGATCCAGCCCTCGGAAAGGCAGTATTCCTCCACGTCCGTGCGCTCGGCGTCCTTGAAGCGGATGCCGACGCCGCGCTCCAGCGCCGCCTGGTCGAAATGCGGCGAGCGCGGGTCGATGGACAGGTGGTCGGGCGGCGTGTCGGACATGGCCGGCCGCTTAGCGGCCCGGGCGCCCGACCCCAAAAATCCGGGGCCGGGGTGCGCCCCCGGGGGCCCGCCAACCCGGCTCAGTAGCCGTAATAGCCGTACCCGCCACGCGGGTAGTCGTTGTAGTAATAGTCGCGATACACCACCCGGGGCGGCGGCGCATAATAGCGCTCGCGATAGATCACGCGTGGCGGCGCGCGGTAGTATCCGTCATTGTAATAACCCCGGTCATAATAGCGATCGCGATTGCTCGACGCGATCGCCGCGCCCAGCCCCAGCCCGACGATGCCGCCCAGCACGGCCGCGCCGCCCGAGCCGATGCCGTTGTGATGTCGATAGCCGCGATAGCCATAACCGCCGCGATACTGCGCTTCCGCCGGCGCCGACGCCGCGATCGCGCTCGCCGCCAGCGCGGTGCCCAGAACGGCCTTCCTGATGAACCCAGTCATGTCCAAGACCTCCTACATGTTACGCCCGGTCCGCGGGGTGAGAACGCCCGTTCCCGCGACCTTGTTGCAATCCCTGGGCGATTCGCGCTGAATGACCCCGGAACACGGTGTTAACCCGCCGTGCAGATAGGGAGGCGGTGATGCCCCATTGGCTGCTCAAGAGCGAACCCGACGCCTATGGCTGGGACGACCTGGTCCGCGACCGTGCGACCGAGTGGGACGGCGTCCGCAACCCGGCCGCCGCCGCCAACCTGCGCGCGATGCAGGTCGGCGATGAGGCGCTGTTCTACCATTCGGGCGCGCAGAAGGCGGCGGTCGGCCTCCTGCGCGTCACCCGCGCGGCGAAGCCCGACGGCGATCGCTGGGTATCGGTCGCGGTCGCGCCCGTGCGCCCACTTTCCCGCCCGGTCACGCTCGCGACGATGAAGGCCGATCCCGCGCTCGCCACCCTGCCCGTGCTGCGCCAGCCGCGCCTGTCCGTGTCGCCGGTCGGTGACGCGGAATGGGCGACACTGCTGCGGCTCGGCGACGAGTGAGGCTTCGCGGCCACACCCTGCCGCCTTCGCGCCCGCGGCGGCCACGCTTTCACAAACTCGACACAATCCGCCCCTAGCCGCGCGGCAGCGACGCAGGCCCCGGCAGAGGCACGCCGCGCGCGCTCACACATAAGGGGAACTCACCGTGTATCGTCCGCTCGCCCTCGCCCTGCTCGCCGGCGCCGCCCTGCCCACCGCCGCCCTGGCCCAGACGCAAACCGCGCCCGCGCCCGCGACCCAGGGACCGCAAGCCACGGACGGCGTGGCCGATGTCGTCGTCACCGCCGAGCGCCGCGCCGAGAACCTGCAGCGCGTTCCCGTCTCCGTCGGTGTCGCGAGCGGCGATGACCTGCGCACCTATACCCAGGGTGGCGATGACACGCTGCTCGCGCTGTCGGGCCGCGTGCCGGGCCTGTACGCGGAGACCACGACGGGCCGCATCTTCCCGCGCTTCTACATTCGCGGCCTGGGCAACATCGACTTCTACCTCGGCGCGTCGCAGCCCGTGTCGATCATCCAGGACGACGTGGTCCTCGAGCACGTCGTGCTGAAGTCCAACCCCGTGTTCGACGTCAATCAGGTGGAGGTGCTGCGCGGGCCGCAGGGCTCCTTGTTCGGCCGCAACACGACGGCGGGCATCATCAAGTTCGACACGATCCGCCCCAGCCAGGAATGGCAGGGCCGCGCCGCCGCCTCGGTAGGCTCCTACTACACCACCAATTTCGACGCGGGCGTCGGTGGGCCGCTGGTCGCCGACAAGGTCGCGATCCGCGTCTCGGCGCTGCTCCAGCATCGCGAGAACTGGGTGGACAACACCTATGCCGGCCCGTCCGCCGACTCGACCGGCACGCCGCAGAAGAAGGCCATGGGCGGCTTCGACGAGCGCGACGCGCGCCTCCAGCTGCTGCTCACGCCCACCGAGCACGCCTCCCTGCTGCTGTCGGGCCACGCGCGCTGGTATGACGGCACCTCCACGCTGTTCCACCGCGCCGCGCTGACGCTCGGCTCGAACGACGCATCGGCCGAGCCGCGCACCCGCGTCGCCTATGACGAGGCACAGGACAATCCACAGGCCTACAAGACGCAGGGCGCGTCGGCCAACGCCGCCTACGATTTCGGCGGTGCCACGCTCACCTCGATCACCGCCTATGAGCATACCGCCGGCTACAGCCGCGGCGACACCGACGGCGGCGCGGCCGCGCTCTACCCGTTCAACGGCGTCGCCAACGGCTTCGGCGAGAGCCAGGGTCAGATCCGCGACCTCGACCAGTGGACGCAGGAACTGCGCCTCGCCAGCGCGCCGGGCGGGCGCCTCACGTGGCAGATCGGCGGCTTCTACTTCAACCAGGCCGACACCACCGACTTCTACCAGCGCGCCTATTTCCTCACCACCGCGGCGCGCAACCCGAACAACTGGGTGCGGCTGCGCGACACCAACACCAGCTATGCCGGCTTCGCGCAGGCCAGCTTCAAGCTGCTCCCCGACCTCACGCTCACCGCCGGCGGCCGCGTGACGGAGGACCGGAAGCGCACGCGCCTCATCAAGACCGCGAACACCGCCGCCAACGTCGTCACCTACACCGGCCGCCGCGACGTGACGCTCCGCGACACCAAGCCCAGCTGGGACGTCAGCGCGCTGTGGCAGGTGAACCCGACCAACGCCGCCTATGCCCGGATCGCGCGCGGCTTTCGCGGCCCCACCATCCAGGGCCGATCGGCGGTGTTCAACGCCGACTTCACCACCGCGAACAGCGAGACGGTGACGTCCTACGAGGTCGGCACCAAGTCGCAGCTGCTGGACAACAAGGTCCGCTTCAACACGTCGCTCTTCACCTACACCGTCAACAACATCCAGCTGAACGGCAACGACACCAACGGCAACGGCGTGCTGTTCAACGCCGATCACGCGCGCGCCTATGGCATGGAGGCGGAGCTGGAAGTGCGCCCCGTCCGCAACCTGGCGATGACGCTGGGCGCCAGCGCGCTGTCGTCGAAGATCCGCGACAAGCGCGTCTTCGCGCAGGCGTGCAGCCTCAACGGCGTGCTCACCTGCACGGTGCTGGACCCGTATTTCACGCGCGGCACGGGCACGGGCCGCACGTATTTCGCGCAGATCGACGGCAACCCGCTGCCCAACGCCCCGCGCTGGAACCTGGACGCCGCCGCGCAATATGACGTGCCGCTTTCGCAAGGCGACCGCGTGTTCTTCGCCGCCGACGGCAACATCCAGGGCTACACCAACTTCGTCCTCTACCGGACGCGAGAGTTCTACGCGAAGGACAACTTCGAGATCGGGCTGAAGGCCGGCTACGCCGCGCCCGACGATGCGTGGGAAATCGCCGCTTTCGCGCGCAACGTCACGAACGAGAAGAACCTGAAGGGCGTGATCGAGAATTACGACGCCGCCGTGTTCAACGAGCCCCGCATCATCGGCGTCTCGCTCAGCGGCCGCTTTCGCTAGACGCCACCAGCCGTGAGGAGGATGGTCGCGCCGTGACCATTTTCTTCACCGCGGACACGCATTGGGGCGACCACCGCACGCTCAACATCGGCCGCCGGCCGTTCGGAACGGTGGCCGAGATGGACGAGGCGCTCGTCGCCAACTGGAACGCGACGGTCGGCCCGGAGGACATGGTCTGGCATCTGGGCGACGTCGCGCGGACGCTGGACGCGATCGCCCCGCTGCTCGCCCGGCTGCACGGCACCAAGCACCTCATCCGCGGCAACAACGACGCCCCCGGCATCGCGGCCGTGCCGGGCTGGGCCAGTATCGCCGACTATGCCGAGATCGAGCTTGACGATCGCCGCCTGGTGCTCTGCCACTACCCCTTCCGCACCTGGAACGGACAGGGCCGGGGCAGCCTCAACCTCCACGGCCACAGTCACGGGCGGCTGAAGCCGCTGCCTCGCCAGTATGATGTCGGGGTCGATGCGCGCGGGTGGCGGCCGGTGACGATGGGGGAGCTGCTGGGCATGGCCAAACCGTCGAGGTTCGATGCCACGCTCAAGAAAAGAACGTTACCGGATTCCTAATCACCTTTGTCCCTCGACCGACTCGGACGACAGTTCCATGAACAGTTCGGGTCGTCCGGCGGCACCGAATCGACAATGGTCGATCTTCCGCCCTTTCCGCAACGAAGCGAAAGGACTCATCATGCCGGATAATCAGGACGCGCAGAACAAGCGCATGTTCGACGTCGTGCACAGCAGCGGGCTGGTCAATTTCGACCATCTCGGCGACGTCGTGAAACAGGTCACGCCCGGGTTGAAGTCGGGTGGGCTGGCGGCGGACGACTATGTCGCCAAGGCCTACAGTTCCGTGGTGCAGGTATGGAAGACCGGGCTGACGCGCCCGGGCCTCGAGAATGTCGAGAACCTGCAGCGCGTGGGCGGGCAAATCCGCGGCGGCTGAGCGTGACGACCACGCGCCCCGCGCGGGGGAACCTGCTTCACAGGCTGGAGCAGGTCCTTCGCTTCGCGCTCGAGGCCTGCGACGTGGTGCCGGCGGTGCTGGTCAAGCCCGATGGCCGCGACCGGCACATCCGCCAGAAGTTCGTCGCGGAGGCCGCGCTGCTGCTCCACGCCGCGGACGGCGTGCCGGACCTGTCGGCGGACACGCGCGCGCTGCTCGACCGCCTCGCCGATGCGCTGGCAGGACCGGCACGCGACGCGCGGGTGCTGTCACTGATGCAGATGCGTCCCTCGACGGCGGCCGAGCTGGCGGTCGGGCATCTCTGCCTTTCGCTGGTCGGGCGGCCGGACGCCTGGTTCGACGAACAGGTTCGGCGCACGCTGGCCTCGCCGCTTGGCCGCTTGAGCGAGCGTCTGCCCTGGAAACGGATCGAGGCCGCCTGGTTCGCGGGCAAGCTCGGCGGCGGCGATGTCGCGGTCGAGGTGGCGATGGCCGACACCACGCTGGCGCTCGGTCTGGGCGCCTTCTTCCCCAGCCGCGACGAGATGTACGCCTTCACCCACGCGCTGATCTACCTCGCCGATTTCGGTCGGCGCCCGGTCATGCTGGCGCGGGAGCGCGACGCCGTGCGGCACGACGCGCAGGCGGCGCTGGCGCAATGCCTGGACGACGACGATTTCGATCTGGCGGCCGAGCTGTTGATGACGTGGCCGTTCCTCGACCTGCCTTGGACGCCCGCCGCCGCGCTCGGCTTCGCGATGCTGACGGCCGTGGAGGACCGGGTCGGTTTCCTACCCTCGCGCCGACCTGCCGGTCATCGGCCAGGGACAGGCGATCCTGACGTTGCTGGCCGACGGCGCCGCCCGACTGGCCGCGCGCGAGGCGACGTCACCAGAGCCGCTGGACGTCGAAGCCGTCGAACAGCACCTCGTTGAACACTAAGGGCACGTCCTCGACCCGCGCCTGCGCGATCAGCAGTCGGTCGAACGGGTCCTTGTGCGTGATGAACGTGCTGCCGCCCAGCGCCGCATGTTCGGCGTTGACGGCCAGTTCGGTCATCGCAGTCCCGCCATGACCCGGCGGTGCTCGCGAACGAACCGTTCGGCCTCGGCCAGCTTGCCCAAGCGATCCTTGAGCGTGACACGACGCTGACGATCACTTCGTTGGCGGGATCGAGCAGCGCCGCTCGTGCCGAACGGGACAGGCGACGATCATCGAGCAGCCCCCAAAGAAGCGCGTGCGTGTCCAACAACAGTCTCGAATCTTGCCATCCATACCAGAGCGCCAGCTCTTCCTCCGAGAGCGGCTCGAAAAAGCTGTCGGGCACGGTGAACTGCCCTTTCATCGCCCCCAGCAGAGGCCGCTTCGTTGGCCGCTCGGCGGCCGGCACCAGCCGGACGACCGGCTCCTTGTTGCGCATGACCGTTACCTCCTCGCCCGCGAACACTCGCTCGATCAGGCGCGACAGGTGCGTCTTCGCCTCGTGAACGCTGACCGTGGTCATGGACGGTACTTCGTCCGAGGTTTGACCAAGCAGAAGTGACGCCTGCCATGGACGCCGAACCGCGCCAGCGACGCGCGCCGTCGCGCTCTTCCGGCGCAAGGTTCAGTATGACCAGGCGACGCGACGCGACGCGACGCTCGCGCCAGCGGGGTGGGCCGCCGCGGCAAAGCCCGCGTCGTCGAACGGTCGCCGGCGGCCGATCCGCCGGCCGGCCGCACGCATTTCGCATGCAGCGCGGCTGCGCGCGCGCTTACGCCGCCTCCTTCTGCCGTGACGCGCGCTTGCGCTCATGCGGGTCCAGGAACCGCTTGCGCAGCCGGATCGACTTGGGCGTCACCTCGACCATCTCGTCGTCGTCGATGTAAGCGATCGCCTGTTCCAGCGTCAGCTTCTTGGGCGGGGTCAGCCGGATCGCGTCGTCCTTGCCGCCGCTCGCGCGGAAGTTCGTCAGCTGCTTCGCCTTCATCGGATTGACCTCGAGGTCGTCCGTCTTGGCGTTCTCGCCGATGATGATCCCCTCGTAGAGCGGGTCGCCCGGCGCCACCATCAGCACGCCGCGCTCCTCCAGGAACCCCAGCGCATAGGCGTTCGCCTCGCCCGTCCCGTTGGAGATCAGCACCCCGTTCTTCCGCCCCTCGATCTGGCCCTTGTACGGGCCGTACCGCTCGAACAGCCGGTTCATGATGCCCGTGCCGCGCGTGTCGGACAGGAACTCGCCATGATAGCCGATCATCCCACGGCTGGGCGCGGAGAAGGTGATGCGCGTCTTGCCGCCGGTGGACGGGCGCATGTCGGTCATCTCCGCCTTGCGCAGGTTCATCTTCTCGACCACCGTGCCTGCATGCTCGTCGTCGACGTCGATGATGACGGTCTCATAGGGCTCGGTGCGCTTGCCGTTCTCGTCCTCGCCGAACAGCACGCGCGGGCGGCTGATGCCGAGCTCGAAGCCCTCGCGCCGCATCGTC
>CAXTWJ010000071.1:8452-10377 GCA_964247925.1 uncultured Sphingomonas sp. | reverse complement strand
GACGCGGCATCGACCGAGCGCAGCCGGATGATCTCGGTCACGAAGCTGTTGCGGCTGGCCCCGGCCGCGCCCACCCGGCTCGGCTGCTGGGCGGCGTTGTCGAGCGGCTGCACGCGCAGCGCCCCGTTGGCGGTCGGCACCGCGATCAGGTTGTTCGCGCGCAGCGTCGAGAGAAACACCTCGAAATATTCCGAACGCGACAGCGGCCGGTCGGTCACCACCGTCACCTTGCCGGTCACGCGGTTGTCGATGATGAACGTGCGCCCGGTCACCTTGGCGGCGTCGGCGATGAAGGCGCGGATGTCCGCGTCGCGCACGTTCAGCGTGGTCTGCGCCGGCGCCACGGTCGCGATCAGGGCCGCGAGCGGCAAGGGCAGGTATCTCTTCATGGGCTGGGCGCTACCGTCAGGCTGAGCGGGAGCGTCTGGCCGCCGCGCTCCACGATGAGGGGAATGTTGCCGCCCGACTTGAACTGGGCGGCGAGGCGATCGACGTCGTCGGCGCCGGACACCGGCCGACCGGCGATCGACGTCACGACGTCACCATCGCGCAGGCCGGCCTGACGGAACAGCGTGCCCGTGCCCTGCGACCGCACGGTCAGCCCGCTGACCCGGCCGGCGTCGATGCGCGGGATGAAGCCGATCTCCTGGCGCAGCTGGCCGATCGCCGTGCCGCCTTGGGGCGGCGCGATGCCGGGTGGGGCCGCCGCGCCGGGGACAACCGGCACGGCGGCCTTGGACTGATCAAGGAACAGGTCCTCCGCCGCGCCACCCCGATCGAGCGTGACATGGTCGAACGCGACCGACTTCAGCCGCACTCCCGGCGCGACCTCCTCGCCGATCGCCACCGACTTCTGGACGCCGTCGGGTCCGGCGACGATCGCCGAGCCGCCGCCCTGCGCCTCGTCGATGCGCGTGCCGAACAGCGTCAGCCGCAGCGCCGTGACGGTGGCGGGCCCGGGCGCGTCGCCTTCCAGCCGGAAGAAAGGGTCAAAGCTCGCCAGTGCGTCCGCGGGCAGGCCGGCGACCGCCGGCGTCGCCGGGCGCCAGTCACCCAGCGGGCCCACCGGAGTCACCAGCACCCACGCGAACCGCGCGACCTGCACGGCCAACGCGGCGAGCAGGAGGAGCTCGAGTCCCGAATAGATGTTGACGACGGGCAGGCGCCGCACAAGCCGGCGCGCGCGTCCGTCCATGACCAACCGCATCCGCCACCCTTGCCCGTCCGCGCAAGGGGTTAGCAAGCCCTTGTTGCGCCGCCACGTCAAGTCGGGCGTCACGCCGGTCGCCATCCGGCGCGCGCGACGATAGCATCGGGACATGGCCACCCTTCCCCAGCCCGGCTCCGGACTCGACCCCGAACCGATCGTCGCCCGCATCCTGACGCAGCCGGGCGTGCAGAAGCTGCCCAGCCCCAGGCTGACGCTGTTCGTTCGCCGCGCGTTCCTGCCGCCCGCGCTGTGCGCGGCGCTGATCGCCGACATCGATCGCGTGCGCCGGCCCTCGACGATCGCGGACGGCAACGGCGACGCGGCCTACCGGACCAGCGAGACGGGGGACCTCGCCGCCGACTGGCCCGCGGTGATCGAGACGGAGGCCCGGATAGCCGCCCTCACGGGCCTGGACGGCCGATGTGGTGAGCCGCTGCAAGGCCAGCGCTACGCGGTGGGGCAGGAGTTCAAGGGTCACACCGACTATTTCGAGCCGACCGGCGCCGACTACGACCGTTATTGCGGTGTCGCCGGCAACCGGACCTGGACCGTGATGATCTATCTGAACGTGCCCGAGGCCGGCGGGGCCACCCGCTTCAGGGCGGCGGACAAGATCATCCAGCCGGAGGTCGGCAAGCTGGTCTGCTGGAACAATCGCCGCCCCGACGGCACGCCCAACCCCGCCACGCTGCATCAGGGCATGAAGGTGCGTGCC
>CAXTWJ010000071.1:0-8442 GCA_964247925.1 uncultured Sphingomonas sp. | reverse complement strand
TGGTTCCCGCGCGCGGTATGGGGCCTCCCCCCCCGCCGGCGCGCGGGCTGCGCCCTTAGAATCGCGCCGACAGCTCGAACCCATAGGTCCGCGGCGTGTTCAGGTTGCCATAGTCGCCCAGCACACCGCCATAGTTGGTCGAGACCAGCGTCGCGCCGTTGTAGTTCAGCACCGGCGAGGAGTTCGCCGCCGACCGGCGGTAGATATACGTCCGGTTGAACAGGTTGCGGCTCCACGCCGCGATCGTCACCTTGTTGTGGTCGCCCACCGCGATGTCGGCGAGCGCGATGCGGCCGTTCACCAGGAACGACGAGTCGGTCTTGACCGGTTCCAGCTGAAAGCTGTTCTGGCGGCCGGCATAGTTGCCGTCGAGGTGGAACCGGACGGACGCATCGCCCATGTTGAGCGGAATGGCGTAATCGATCGCGCCCGAGGCGGCGTTGCGCGGCGTGTAGACGATGTAAAGCTGCTGCGGCAGGCCACCCGTGATCGGGTTCACCGCCGACGGCGCGCGCCAGTAGGTGTAGGCATAGGAGCCGGTCAGCGTCAGCCCGGCCGCCGGCTTTACCGTTAGATCGGCCTCGATGCCGCGGATCTTGCTCTTGCCCGCGTTCTGCGTGAACTCGACGTGCGAGCCGTTGGTCGGGCTGGTCGCGCTCGTGTCGAACTGGTCGAAGTCGAACTGCGTGTTGCGACGATCCATGATGTAGCCGGCCAGGTTCAGGCGCGCGCGATGGTCCAGGAAGTCCATCTTCGCGCCGACCTCGTACGACTTGACCGACTCCGGGCCGAACGCATTGAACTGCGGCGAGCGGTCGTTGGCGCCGCCGGCGCGGAAGCCGGTCGCGTATTTGGCGTAGAGGTGGACGTCGGGCGTGGCATCGACCAGCACGTTGAACATCGGATCGACGCGGCTGATGCTGTTGCGGAAGGTGAACGGCGTCGAGACGCTGTTGGGCACCGCGTTGATCGGGTTCAGGTCCGCGCGGTTGTTGATGATGAACAGACGGCCGTGCCGCTTGTCCTTGGTATAGCGCAGGCCCGCCGTGACGTGGACGATGTCCAGCCCCGCCGGCGTGTAGGTCAGGTTGCCGAACGCCGAGTAGTTGTGGTCGAACGCCGAGCTGTCGCGCGTGATGAACTGGCAGCTGTTCGCGAACTGCGGCTCGATCGTGGCGAGCGTGTTCACGCACGAGGACGCATAGGGCTGATAGCCCGAATTGGCGGAGGTCACCGTCCCGGTCACGATCGGGCTGCGGATCGTATAGGCGGTGCCGTCCGCGTTCCACAGGTTGCTGAGCGGCGTGGCGGCGTATTCGGTCGCGTGCTCGGTATAATAATAGAGGCCCGCGACATAGTCGAACTGATCGACATGGCCGACCGCCTGCAGCTCCTGGCTGAACTGGTGCTGGCGCAGGTAGGACAGGCTGTAGCGGCTGAAGTTGCTGTTGGGCGCGAACGTGCTCCGCTCCGGCCCACCCGAATTGTCCCACTGATCCGTGCTGACGGCGCGCCACGCGGTGATCGAGCGCAGCTCGATGGCGGGCGACAAGGTGTAGCGCAGGTTGGCCGATACGCCGTGGGTGATGTCCACGCTCGGCTGCTGCGGCACGCCGACATCGGCGACGTACTGGCGGCCGGGGTGGATGCCGACGATCGGCGCCTTGGGCGCGATGCACACCGGGCGCGTGCTGCCGGTGCCGGTGGCGGGAATGGTGCCGCCGCAGGCGGTCGGCGCCACGGCCGTGCCCGTGCCGGGAACGTAGAGCTGGGTGCCCACCACGCCGGTCTGCGGGTTGACGTAAGTGCCGACAGGATAGTTGTTGGGATTGAAGTTCAGCAGCTGGCTGAAGAACGGCGTGTTCTCGTCCTTGGCATAGTCATAGGCGACATCGGCGGTGAAGCCCTCGATCGGCTTCCAGCGCGCGGCGACGCGGCCGCCCTTGCGGTCGTAATAGTTCCACCCCGTCGAACCGGCGAGCGGGTCCTTCACCGTCGGATCCTGGTGCTGGTAGACGCCATCGAACTTGAGCGAGATGTCGTGAAACGCGGGCAGGTCGACATGCGCCTCCGCGTTGCGGCTGCCGAAGTTGCCGAGCCCGCCGGTGAAGCGGCCCTCGAACTCGCCCGACGGCGCGCGGGTCACCAGCGACAGCGCGCCGCCTTCGGTGTTGCGGCCGAACAGCGTGCCCTGCGGCCCTTTCAGCACCTCGATCCGCTCGATGTCGAACAGCGCGGCGTTCAGGCCCTGCGTCTTTCCGAGCGCCACGCCGTCGATATACACGCTGACGCCGCCGTCGCGCGCCGTCTGGTTCTGGTCGAACGGCACGATGCCGCGGATGCCGATGGTCAGCGCCGACTGACGCGCCTCGAACGTCGCGACGCGCAGCGATGGCACGGAGCCGTCGGCGAGGTTGAACAGGCTCTGGACGTGGCGGTCCTGCAGCGCCTGGGTATTCAGGACGCTGATGGAGATGGGCGTGCTCTGCAGGTTCGTCTCGCGCCGGGTGGCGGTGACGATGATGTCGCCGATCGTGGTCTGGCTGTCGGTCTGCGAGGTCGAGGCGGTCGCCTCGGTCGGGGTGGCGGTACCGGTGCCGGCGCTCTGGGCGTCGGACGTCTGCGTGCCCGGCGACGGCGCGTCGGTGGTGCCGGCGGGCGCCGTCTGCGCGTGAGCCGGCGTGGCGAGCGCGATCGCGAGCGCCGCGCCCGAGACGATGGAGCCGCCGAGGCGGGTGATAAAAGCCATGACGATGTCTGTCCCCGATTGCCTGGCCGACTCGGGGGCTTGCCCCGCGACCTTGCGAGCGCGGTAGTGGCGCGATGTGACGGACGTGTTCCCGTTCCGCGACGTGGCGGTGACGGAACGGTTACGATCCTGTTACGGTCACCGGACGCGCGCGCCGCCCTTCATCACCAGCCTGACCGCCCGCAGCGCGTGGATGTCGCGCGCGGGATCGCCCTCGACCGCGACCAGATCAGCCAGCAGGCCGGGCGCGACCCGGCCCACCCTGTCCGCCAGTCCCAGCACCCGGGCGTTGCCCGCCGTCGCCACCGCCAGCACGGCCGTGGACGCCATGCCCCAGCTGACCATCAGTTCCTCCTCGCGCGCGTTGTCACCGTGTGCGAACACGCCCGTGTCGCCGCCCGCGCACATCGTCACGCCGGCCCTGAGCGCGGCGGCGAAGCTCGCGCGCTTCGCGGTGATCCGCGCCGGCTCGGGCGCCTGCCCATTCCAGCCGCCATAGCGCGTGATCGCGTCGGTCGCGGCCAGCGTCGGGCAATAGGCGACGCCGCGCGCCTTCATGAGCGCGAAGACGGCGGGCGTGCCCTCGTCGCCATGCTCGACCGTATCGACCCCGGCCTCCACCGCGCGCCGCATCCCCTCCGCCGTGCCCGCGTGCGCCGCGACCTTCCGGCCGGCGTCATGCGCCGCCTCCACGGCCGAGCGCATCTCGGGGATCGTGAAGGTCGCTGTGGAACCCGCGTTCCCCTGCCAGTGATAGTCGGCGTACAGCTTCACCACGTCCGCGCCCTCGCCCATCTGGCGGCGCGCGGCGCGCTGGACCTCCTCGCCCGAGGCCTCCTCCGCGCCCTGCGGGACCGCGAAGGCATAGCCCTTGGGACCATAGGCGCCGGTCGCGACGATCGCGCGATTGGAGGACAGCACGCGCGGCCCCGGCACGATCCCCGCATTAATCGCGAGCTTCAGCCCCTGGTCCGCGTCCCCCGCCCCTTCGGTCCCGAGGTCGCGCACGGTGGTGAACCCGGCCATCAGCGTGCGGGCCGCCGCCGCGACCGCCCGCGCGACGCGCAGCGACAACGGCTCCTTCAGCACCTGATCGTTCCAGCTCGTCTCGTTATAGGGATGCAGGAACAGGTGAACGTGCGCGTCGATCAGCCCGGGCATCAGCGTGTCGCCGGGCAGCTCGATCCGCTCCGCATCCGCCGGCGCCGCGATCACCGGCCCGGCCGCGACGATCCGCTCGCCTTCGACCAGCACCGACCAGCCCGGGTGCATCGCGGTGCCGTCCCACACCCGGTCGGGGTGGAGGACGATGGCGTGCGGCGCCGTCTGCGCGATGAGCGGGGTGGCGATGAAGGCCAGCAACGCCGTGATCCGCTTCATCACACTCTCCCCGTCATGCCGGCCTCGTGCCGGCATCCACCCCGGTATGCGTCAGACGTTCAGGCCATAAGACCTAACGGTCGGGCTAGCCCGGCAGTGGACCCCGGCACAAGGCCGGGGTGACGACGGGAGCGGCATTGCCGCCACCCCTGCGCAACGGCTAAGCGCAACCGACAAGGAGAATAGCGTGAAGCTGGTCAGGGCCGCGTGGCGATTGCTGGTGGGGATCAAGGATGCGCTGGTGCTCGTCGCCATGCTGCTGTTTTTCGGCATCCTGTTCGCGGCGCTGAACGCCCGGCCGGGCGCCCGGACGATCGCCGACGGCGCGCTGCTGCTCAAGCTGGACGGCGCCATCGTCGAGCAGCCGGCGGAGGCGGACGCGGTCGCCAGCCTGTCGGGCCGGGCCGTCGCGCACCAGTTCCGCCTGCGCGCCCTGGTCCGCGCCATCGACGCGGCGCGCGACGACGGCCGGGTCAAGGCGGTGGTGCTCGACCTCGATTCGTTCGGCGGCGGCTATCCGGCCGCGATCGGCGAGGTCGGCGAGGCGCTGCGCCGCGTGCGCGACGGCGCTGATGGCCACCGCGGCAAGCCCGTGCTCGCCTATGCCACTGCCTATACCGACGCGGGCTACCGCCTCGCATCCAACGCCAGCGAGATCTGGGTGCATCCGATGGGCGGCGCGCTGTTCACCGGCGCTGGCGGAACGCAGCTCTATTACAAGAACCTGATCGACAAGCTGGGCGTCAACACGCACGTCTATCGGGTCGGGCGCTACAAGTCGTTCGTCGAGCCCTATATCCGCACGGACGCCAGCCCCGACGCGAAGGCCGCCGACCAGCAGCTGTACGGCACGCTGTTCGCGCAGTGGGGAGAGGCGATCGCGCGCGCGCGCCCCAAGGCGCAGCTCGCCGCCTTCGTCGCCGCGCCCGACCGCGCCGTGCTGGCGTCCGGTGGGAGCATCGCGGAAGCGAACAAGCGCGCGGGGCTGGTCGATCGGCTGGGCGACCGCACCGCGTTCGGGCGTCGCGTCGCCGAGATCGCCGGGCATGACCGCGTCAAGCTGGCGGGTGGGTTCGACACGATCAGCTACCGCGACTGGGTCGCCGCGCATCCGCTGCCGACCGGTGGCGACGCGGTGGGCGTGCTGACCGTCGCGGGCGACATCGTCGACGGCGACGTGCCCGCGGGCAGCGCCGGCGGCGACACGATCAGCAAGGCCATGCTCGACGGGCTGGCGAAGCAGCATCTTAAGGCCTTGGTGGTCCGCGTCGATTCGCCCGGCGGCTCCGTGCTCGCCTCCGAGCAGATCAGGCTGGCGGTGCTGGACGCCAAGAAGCAGGGTCTGCCGGTCGTGGTCTCGATGGGCGGGCTGGCGGCGTCGGGCGGCTATTGGGTCTCAACGGCGGGGGAGACCATCTTCGCCGAGCCGAACACCATCACCGGCTCGATCGGCATCTTCGGCATCATCCCCACCTTCGAGAAGACGCTGGCGAAGATCGGCATCACCACCGACGGCGTCCGCACCACGCCCCTGTCGGGCCAGCCCGACGTGTTCGCCGGCACCAACCCCGTCTTCGATGCGGTGCTGCAGGCGGGCATCGACAACGGCTACCGCCAGTTCATCGGCCATGTCGCCGAGGCACGGCACATGACGCCCGCGCACGTCGATACGATCGCGCAGGGCCGGGTCTGGGACGGCGGCACCGCGCATCAACTGGGCCTGGTCGATCGGTTCGGCACGCTGGACGACGCGATCGCGTTCGCGGCCGGGCGGGCGAAGCTGACGCGCTGGCACGCGGTCTGGCTGGAAAAGGAGCCGGGCTGGGCGGCGAAGCTGGCGGCGAGCTTCGGCGGCAACGATGACGACGATCAGGGCGCGGCGCCGGGCGGCGACGCCTTCGCGCAGGTCGCAGGGACACAGCGGGATCTGCTCGCCCGCGCGCTGGGCGACATGAAGCGGCTCGCCACCGCCGGCTCGGTCCAGGCGCGCTGCCTCGCGTGCGGCGGCCTCGGCCCGACGACGCCGCAGCCGGGCGACGCGAAGCTGCTCGACTGGCTGCTCGCGCGCGTCGGCTGGTGATCCGCGCCGCGCGGCCGGACGACGCGGGCGCGATCGCCGCGATCTACCGGCCGTATGTGGAAGGCGGCACGATCTCGTTCGAGGACGTGGCGCCCGATGCCACGACGATGGCGCGACGCATGGCGGTGGGGGACGGGCTCTACCCCTGGCTGGTGGCCGAGGTGAACGGCGCGGTCGCCGCCTACGCCTATGCCTCGCAATGGAGCCCGCGCTCGGCCTATCGCTGGACGGTGGAGACCACCGTCTATGTCGCCCCGCCCGCGCACGGCCGCGGGCTGGGCCGCGCGGTGTACGCCGCGCTGCTCGCCACGCTCACCGGACAGGGCTTCCACCAGGCGATCGGCCGCATCTCGCTCCCCAACCCGCCCTCCGTCGCGCTGCACCAGAGGCTCGGTTTCCACCGCACGGCCGCGATGCCGGCGATGGGCTACAAGGCCGGCCGCTGGATCGACGTCGAATGCTGGCAGCGCACGCTGGCCGAGGCGACGGCAACGCCGATCGAGCCGCTGCTCGTCAGGCTGCAACAGGGCTGCTGAGCGTCAATCCCGTTTGATCCACCGCGCCATGCCGATCGACGCCGGCGCGGTCGGCTGGAAGCCGTATTGCCCGTACAGGCGGTGCGCCTCACCATCCGCGATCAGGCTGACATAGGCCTCGGCCGGCGCGATCCGCTCCAGCTCCGCCATCAGCGCGGCCATGATTGCCTTGCCCAGGCCGCGCCCCTGGTGCGCCGGATCGACGGCTATATCGACGATCTGATAGAACAGGCCGTCGCCGACCACGCGGCCCATGCCGACCGCCTCGCCTTCGCTCACCACGACAACCCCGACCGCCGTGCGCGGCAGGCCGGCGCGTGCAGCGGTCTCGCTCCGCGGGCTCAGCCCGGCGATCAAGCGCAGGCGAAGATAGTCCTCGACCGTCGGCAGCTCCAGTGTAAGTCGATATGTCGCGTCCACTTCGCTGCCCCTCATCGCCGCCCGCGATAGGCCGGCAACGCCAGGTGCCACCTGATCGCCGCCGCGCGCAAGGCAAAGCCGGCCGTCGCGCGCGAGTCACCAATTCAGAAGACCGGCGCCCCGCTGAGCCGGTCGGGCCCCGGGGCGCCCCCCCCCCCCGTGATGAGCGCGCAGAAGGCGAGCGTGACGAATGTCTGCCCCCGCTGCGCCGCCGCCAGCCCGGCGAGGTCAAGCCAGGGCCCGAGCGCGGGCACGATGGCGGTCGGCAAGGCTGAACGACACGTTGTTTTGGGTTCATGCAACCGGGCGCATGCCGGTAACGTTACGCACCCAGATCAACCAAGCACGGGAGTATAGTTCATGCGTACGTTCGTCCTCGCCCTGTCCGCCGCCGCGATCGCCCTGCCCGCGGTGACGGTGCTGCCCGCTTCGACCGCGGAGGCGCGTCGCCATTACCAGTATCGCGAGTATCGCGGCCGCGACGGGCGCGTCTACTGCAAGAAGAACAATGGCACGACCGGCCTGGTGGTCGGCGGCGTCGGCGGCGCGCTGCTCGGGCGCACGATCGACACGGGTGGCGACCGCACGGTCGGCACCCTGGGCGGCGCCGCGGTCGGGGGGCGCGCCCGCCCGCCGCAAGAGCGCGGGGCCCCCCAGCACCCCCGCGCCCGCGGCGCGCGCCCGGCGACCGCCGTGCTGCGGGCCGCCAAGGCGGAGGGGAAGGCCGAGCTGGACGCCGCCCGCCGCGGCGCGCCCAAGGTGCGCGGCGGCACCGCCCTGATCCGGTTCCACTCGCCCACGCAGATCCACCCGCTGGTGGCCCAGCAGTGGCGCGGGCGGCTGAAGGGCGACGTGGTGCTGGCGGCCACCACCGGCTACCGCCCGGGCTGGGTGCACTTCGCCGTGCGCACCGCCACCGACCTGGACCTGATCGCCTGGCTGGCCGACCGCCGCCCGCCGGGCGCGGACGAGGCGTACGGCTCCGGCCACCGCCAGGCCACCGGCGGCGCCCTGCGCCTGCCCGACTGGAACGCCTTCGTCGACCGCCTGGGGTTCCCCGAGGAGAGGATCGCCGCATGAGCGCGCCCAACGCCGCCAAGCCGGCCGCCAAACTCCCTGACCGCCCGCTGCGCCTGGGCTTCCCCGTCAAGGTGATGCAGCGGCCGGACCTGAAGAGCAACGACACCCGCGGCTGGCGCAAGGACCCGCACCTGAAGTGCTCGCTCGAGCACCTGGACAAGGTTCTCGACCACCTCGCCAAGCACAAGCTCGACATG
>CAXTWJ010000070.1:8697-10503 GCA_964247925.1 uncultured Sphingomonas sp. | reverse complement strand
GAGCTCGCGTCCCGTGCCGAGCGCGGGCGGCGGCGGGGCGGCGGGCGCGCGCGCGGCCCACTCCTCCGCGGGCACCAGCGCGTCAAGCGTGCCGCGGTCGCCGCACAGCCGGACGAGGTCGCCATCGCGCAGCCTGGCGAGTGGACCACCCCCCAACGCCTCGGGCGAACAGTGGATGGCGGCCGGCACCTTGCCCGATGCGCCCGACATCCGCCCGTCGGTGACCAGCGCCACCCGGAAGCCCCGGTCCTGCAGCGAGCCCAGCGGCGGCGTCAGCTTGTGCAGCTCGGGCATGCCGTTCGCACGCGGCCCCTGAAAGCGGACGACCACCACCACGTCGCGGTCCAGCTCGCCGCGCCGGAACGCGGCGACCACCTCGTCCTGGTCGGCGAAGACGCGCGCGGGCGCCTCCACCGTCCAGCGATCGGGCGCGACGGCGCTGGTCTTGAATGTCGCGCGGCCCAGATTGCCCTGGACCAGCCGCATCCCGCCGTCGGGCTGGAACGCGTCGGCGGGCGTGCGCAGCATGTTCGGGTCGAGCGAGGCGGGCACCGCCGCCCAGGCCAGCGCCTCCCCGTCGAGCGTCGGCGCCTGCGCATAGGCGGCGAGCCCGCCGTCCCAGATCGTCGGGATGTCGTGCAGCAGCCCCGCGTCGAGCAGCGCGCCGATGACGAACGCCATGCCGCCCGCCGCCTGGAAGTCGTTCACGTCGCCCGACCCGTTGGGATAGACGCGCGCGATCAGCGGCACGGCCGCCGACAGCGCGTCCAGGTCGGTCCAGTCGAAGACGATGCCCGCCGCCGCCGCGATCGCGGGCAGGTGGATGGCGTGGTTGGTCGAGCCGCCGGTCGCGAGCAGCCCCACCGCGGCGTTCACGATCGCGCGCTCGTCGATGCAGTGGCCGAGCGGCCGATAGTCGTTGCCCCGGGCGCCGATCGCCGCCAGCCGATGCACCGCCGCCCGCGTCAGCGCGTGGCGCAGCGGCCCGTCGGGCGGCACGAAGGCCGCGCCGGGAACGTGCAGCCCCATGACCTCCATCATCATCTGGTTGGAATTGGCCGTGCCGTAGAAGGTGCAGGTGCCCGCCGAATGATAGCTGGCCGATTCGCACGCGAGCAGGTCGGCGTCGTCCGCCTTGCCCTCCGCGTGCAACTGGCGGATGCGCGCCTTTTCCTTGTTGGGCAGCCCCGACGCCATCGGGCCCGACGGGATCATCACGATGGGCAGGTGCCCGAAGCGCAGCGCGCCGATCAGCAGGCCGGGCACGATCTTGTCGCAGATGCCCAGCAGCGCCGCGCCCTCGAACATCCCGTGGCTGAGCGCGATCGCCGCCGACATGGCGATCGTGTCGCGACTGAACAGCGACAGTTCCATGCCGGGCTGACCCTGTGTCACGCCGTCGCACATGGCGGGCACGCCGCCCGCGACCTGCGCCGTCGCGCCGGCTTCGCGCGCCCACAGCTTCATTCGCTCGGGGTATCGGGCGTAGGGCTGATGCGCGGAGAGCATATCGTTGTAGGCGGTGACCAGCCCGATGTTCATGGCCCGGCCCGTGACGATCGCGCGCTTGTCCTCGCCCGCGGCGGCGAAGCCGTGCGCCAGGTTGCCGCACGACAGCCGCGGCCGCTCGACGCCCCGCTCGCGTTCGCGCTCGAGAAGGTCGAGATAGGCGGCGCGGGTCGGGCGCGAGCGGGACCGGATGCGGTCGGTCACGGCGGCGATCGCGGAACTGAGCACGGGCGGCCCCCTCGGCCAGAGAAGTGAACGCTCACTTCCTTAGCCGCGACCGCGCGCGTCGCGCCACCT
>CAXTWJ010000070.1:4656-8687 GCA_964247925.1 uncultured Sphingomonas sp. | reverse complement strand
GTCGGGCGCGCGGGGGGGGGGCGCGCCACTTTTGGCCGGACGCGCGTCTCTCGACGTCAGGCGCGCTCTAGCGCGACTTCTGGTACAGCTTGTTCGCGACCTCGAACATCTCCTCGGGCGCATAGTCGGGGGTGAAGGCGCAGGGCACGCCCGCGAGCTGCGCGATCTTGCCGCCCTCGGGGAGGCCGTCCACCACTTCCAGCGCGCCCGGCGGATCGCCCGGCAGCGCCACCTCGTCATTCGACCAGATGCCCGCGATCTCCTTGTAGTCGTCCGGGCTCCAAGTGTAGAGCCGGCGATGCGAGCCCTCGTCCAGATACTTCTGGCATTCTGGGATCTTCGACAGGTCGATGTTGGGGGTGGGCAGCATCTTCTTGATGTCGACGCCCGTGATCTTCTCCAGCGCCAGCGCATAGGCGTGCGCGTGGACGGAGCCACGCACCAGCAGATAGCCGCACACCTCGCGCCCGGTCGGGTCGGACACCGTCTCGTACACGCGCAGCTTGTGGAGGCGCGCGCCGCATTCGAGGTGGAAGTTGTGGAGCAGGTCGGTGACGACGTTGCCCGTGGTGGTGACGAAATCGTTGTTCCACGACCGGCCCATCGAGTCGGTCGGGGTCGCGCCGCCGCCGTTCGATAGGAAGCTCGCCGCGTCGCGGATTTCCGCCATTGCGGCGAAGGGCGTCATCGAGATGTCGCCGCCATCCCCGGTGTCGTCGCCGTCCGGGCCGTTCGCCAGCATGTTGACCCCCGCCGAGACCAGCTCGACGTGGCCCAGCTCCTCCGCGGTGATCGACGCGACCAGGCTGTAGAAGGGCCGCAGCTTCGACTTCGACCGGAAGTTGAAGCTCTGGAACATATAGTTGCCCAGCGTGGACATCTCGCCATATTTGCCCCCCAGCAACTCGCGCAGCGCGGCGGCGGCGTTGGGATCTTGGGTGGCGGGGGCGGGCAGTTCGGCCTGCAGCTTATCGACGCGCATGAACATGGTGGGCTCTCCCGATGACCGGGCCTCAACCGCCGGCGCGCGCTGAAAGTCGCTCGAATTGCCGTGGATCAGGACGATGTTTTCGTCGCGCGCGTAACGACCGGTGCTGCACCCGAACGCGAGCCCATGCGTTGGCGGCGTAGCAGAGGAGTGCGGAGCATCATGGCCGACAACGACAACGGGACCGAGAAGACGAACGGCGGGGCGAAGCAGAACGCCGACTCGATCAAGGATTTCGAGGCCACGCAGAGCGGCGCGCGCGGGCCGATGAACAGCGAGCCGGCCGAGCCGGTCGAGGGGGACGCGCCACCGCCGATGCCGCACTGACGTGAAGGCGACACGCCCCTGGTGGGAGCGGGGGGTGATCTACCAAATCTACCCGCGCTCGTTCCAGGACTCGTCGGGCGACGGCGTCGGCGACCTGCCCGGCGTCGAGGCGCGGCTGGACCACCTCGTCCGGCTGGGCGTCGATGCGGTGTGGCTGTCGCCGATCTTCCCGTCGCCCATGGCCGATTTCGGCTATGACGTGGCGGATTATGTCGGGATCGAGCCGGTGTTCGGGACGCTGGCCGATTTCGACCGGGTGCTGGCGGGCTGCCACGCGCGCGGGCTCAGGCTGCTGCTCGATTTCGTGCCCAACCACAGCTCGGACCGGCACCCCTGGTTCGTCGAGAGCCGTCGCGCGAAGGACAGCCCCAAACGCGACTGGTACATCTGGCGCGACCCGGCGCCGGGCGCCGATGGTTCTTGGGGCCCGCCGAACAACTGGATCAGCGACTTCGGCGGCTCGGCCTGGGAATGGGACGAGGCGACCGGGCAATACTACCTGCACGCCTTCCTGAAACAGCAGCCCGACCTCAACTGGCGCAATCCGGAGCTGCGTGCGGCGATGACGGACGTGCTGCGCTTCTGGCTCGACCGCGGCGTGGATGGCTTCCGCATCGACGTGCTGTGGCACATCGTGAAGGCGGCCGACCTGCCCGACAACCCGGTCAACCCCGCCTGGGGGCCGCATCTCGGCGAACGCGACCGGGTGTTCCAGCTGCACTCGACCGACCAGCCCGAGGCGCATGAGATCGCCGCCGACTTCCGCCGGCTGGTCGATGCGTACGGCGATCGCGCGCTGATCGGCGAGATCTTCCTGCCCAACGATCGCCTGGCGAAATGGTATGGCACGCCCGAGCGGCCGGAGGTGCATCTCCCATTCAACTTCGCGCTGCTGGAGAACCCGTGGGACGCGGGCACGCTGGCGCGCGTCATCGCCGATTACGAGGCGTCCATCCCCGCCTGGGGCTGGCCCAACTGGGTGATCGGCAGCCACGACGCAGCCCGCATCGCCGCGCAGCTGGGCGAACTCCAGGCGCGCGTCGCGGCGGTGCTGCTGCTCACGCTGCGCGGCACGCCGACGCTGTACCAGGGCGACGAGCTAGGCATCGGCGAGGTCCCGATCCCGCCTGACCGCATCCGCGACCCGCGCGAGCTGCGCGAGCCGGGGCTGGGGCTGGGCCGCGACCGCTCGCGCACGCCGATGCCGTGGGACGACTCCCCTCACGCCGGCTTCAGCACGGTCGAGCCCTGGCTGCCGCTCCATGCGGACTGGCGAACGCGCAACGTCGCGGCGGAGGAGCGTGATCCGACGTCGATGCTGCACCTGTACCGCACGCTGCTGGCGCTGCGCCGCGCGGAGCCGGCGCTGGCGGTGGGCGACATCGCCGACGTGCGGGCGGAAGGCGACGTGCTCGGTTATGCGCGGCGCCACGCGGGCCGGCGGCTGCGGGTGCTGCTCAATCTGGGGCAGGCGAGCCACACGCTGCCGGCGGGAGAGGTGCTGCTCTCGACGCTGACGGCGCGGAACGACGGCGTGCTCCGCCCGGATGAGGGGGTGGTGATCGCGGGCTGAGCGGCTATGCGCGGCCCATGCGCATCGCCATGCTCGCCCCCATTTCCTGGCGCACGCCGCCGGTCGGCTATGGCCCGTGGGAGCTGGTCACCAGCCTGCTGACGGAGGGACTGGTCGCGCGCGGGGTGGACGTGACGCTGTTCGCCACGCAGGACTCGCACACCGCCGGTCGTCTGGCGGGCGTGGTGCCGCGCGCCTATTCGGAAGACCCCACGATCGACGCGAAGGTGTGGGAGATGCTCCACGTGGCGCACGTCTTCGAGCGCGCGGGCGAGTTCGACCTGATCCACAACCAGGCCGATTTCGTGCCGCTCGCCTTCTCGCGGCTGGTCGGGACGCCGGTGGTGACCACGATCCACGGCTTCTCGTCCGAGCGCATCCTGCCGGTCTATCGGGCCTATGCCGACCGGGTCGCCTATGTGTCGATCTCCGACAGCGACCGGCATCCCTCGCTGCCCTATGCCGCAACGATCCATCACGGCATTCGATTGGACGACTTTCCCGCGGGCCCGGGCGGCCCGGACCTGCTGTTCTTCGGGCGCATCCACCCCGACAAGGGCGCCGCGACCGCGATCGACGCGGCGGCGGCGACCGGGCACCGCCTGGTGATGGCGGGGCTGGTGCAGGACGAGGGCTATTACCAGCGCGCGGTGCTGCCGCGTCTCGACGGCGACCGCGTCCGGCATCTGGGCGTGGTCGGCGGGTCGGAGCGCGCGCGCGTGCTGGGCGGGGCCAGGGCGCTGCTCCACCTGATCGACTTCGACGAGCCGTTCGGCCTGTCGGTGGCGGAGGCGCTGGCGTGCGGCACGCCGGTGATCGCCTACCGCCGCGGCTCGATGCCCGAGCTGATCGACGACGGCGTTACCGGGTTCCTGGTGGACAGCTTCGACGAGGCCGTGGCGGCGATCGGTCGCGTCGACCGGATCGACCGCGCCGCCTGCCGCGCCGCCGCCCGCGCGCGCTTCGGGGTGGAGCGCATGACGGACGATTATCTCCGCCTCTACGAACGGATCATCACGAACCGCCGGTGAGCGCGGCAGGAGCGGTCGCTTTCTCGTCGCGAGTGGCGTATCATTGCTGTCGCGTAACGGCGTGTTGGCTATCGGGGGAGGGATCGGCGCTTTCGGGCGTTTCGCGAAGGAG
>CAXTWJ010000070.1:0-4646 GCA_964247925.1 uncultured Sphingomonas sp. | reverse complement strand
GCGTCGCCGCGGCGGTCGCCGCGAGCGGGGGGCTCGCCCTGAGCTACGGCGCGGCCGGCCGCGCCGCCGCCCGCGCGCGCTTCGGGGTGGAGCGGATGACCGACGATTACATCGCGCTGTACGAACGGGTGATCGCGGCGCGGCGCTGACCGGTCGCGCGGGAGGCATGGTCGCTTTTTCGTCGCGCGTGGCGTATCATTGCAAGCACGTAACAGCGTTCGTCGCTACGAGCATGGCAGGCGCCTTCGGGAGACGCCGCGAAGGAGATCAACAGTGGCCACCGAGCCCGAGCCCCAGGCGGAGCCTGCGCGCAAGCCTGTCCGCCGCCGCACCCAGGCCGAGCGGAGCGCCGGGACCCGCGCGCGCATCCTGAAGGCGGCGGTGACGTGCCTGTACAAGCATGGCTATGGCGCCACCACGACGGTATCGGTCGCCACCACCGCCAAGGTCAGCCGCGGCGCGATGCTGCATCATTTCCCGTCCAAGGCGGACCTGATGCTGGCGACGCTCACTTATGCGCTCCAGCTCAATGCCGCTAATTTCTTGAAAGCCGCGAACAAGATCGAGGATCCCTGGGAACGTTACGCCGCGCTGCCCGACCTGCGCCTCGCGGCCGGCATCCAGCCCGCGGGCGTCGCGTTCATGGAGATCATGGTCGGGGCGCGGAGCGACGACACCGTGCGCAGCCGCTTCCCCGAGTTCCAGAAACAGCTGATGGTCCGCACCTCGCAGCGGATGGCGGAATGGGCGGAAGCGTCGGGGGTCAAGGTGACGCCGCGCGACCAGGCCATCTCGCGGATCGTGACGCTCGCCATCTTCGGGCTGGCGGTGCAGAAACAGGTGATGCCGCTGTCGGACACCGATGAAGTGCTGAGCACATTGCGCGAACTCAAGCGCGAGGCGATGGAGCCGGCCTAACGCTGGAACGTTGGGCAGGGGTGATCGGCGCCCTTTCCCCCACCATCAAAGCCCGGACGGCCGCGCGGGCAGCGTTCGAGCAGGCGCTCGCCGGGTTCGACCGCGCGAAGCCGGTGATCGTGCTCGGCCATTTCGACGCGGACGGGCTGTCCGCCGTCGCGATCCTGGTCCGCGCGCTCGCGGCCGGGGGCTGGCGCGTGGAGCCGCGCATCACCGGCAAGGGTGAGACGCCGTGGGACGAGCCGTTGCGCGACGAGCTGGCGGCGCGCGACCCCGGCGGGCTGATCGTCACCGATCTGGGCACGCGGCCGGAGCCGGTGGCGCCGGGCGTGCCCACGATCGTGATCGACCATCACCTGCCGACCGGCACGCCGGCGGGCGCGACCACGATCAGCGGCAACGGCCTCGACCCCGAGCCGACGTCGGCGCTGCTCGCCTGGTGGGCGGCGGGGTCGGTGCCCGACCTGCAGTGGCTCGCCGCGCTCGGGCTGATCGGTGACATGGCGGACGAGGCGGGCTTTCCCGAGCTGGCCGAGGCGCAGGCGCGCTGGGGCAAGACGGCGCTCAAGGGCGCGACCAGCCTGGTCAACGCGCCGCGCCGCACCGCCAGCGCCGACGCGTCACCCGCGCTGGCGCTGCTGCTGCGCGGCAACGGTCCCAAGGCGATCACCAAGGAGGACAGTCCCGAGCGCGACGCGCTGCACGCCGCGAAGGAGGAGGTGAAGGCGGCGATCGCGGACGCCCGCCGCGTCGCGCCCCGCGTGCGCGGCGACATCGCGCTGGTCGCTTTCGCCTCGCCCTGCCAGATCCACCCCCTGATCGCGCAGCAGTGGCGCGGGCGGCTGGGCGACAAGATCGTGCTCGCGGCGAACACGGGCTATCGCGATGGCTGGGTCCATTTCGCCGCGCGCACGGCCAGCGGGCGCGACCTGATCGCGTTCCTGGCCGAGCACCGGCCGCCGGGCGCCGACGGCCGGTTCGGCAACGGCCACGTCCAGGCGACCGGCGGCGCGCTCCGCCCGGCGGACTGGAACCATTTCGTCCAGAGCATCGGCTTCCCCGATCAACAGGTGCCCGCCCCATGACCGACAGCTCTCGTCCCCTCCGCCTCGGCTTTCCCGTCAAGGTCATGGGCCAGAACGGCCTGAAGACCCAGGACACGCGCCGCTGGCAGAAGAACCCGCACCTGAAATGCTCGCTGGAGCTGCTCGATCGGGTGCTGGATTATCTGGCGAAAGAGAAGCTCGACATGTACCGGCTGTCGTCGGACATCGCGCCCTATGCGACCCACCCCGACATGCCGCAGTTCCACTCCATGGTTGCCGACAGCGACGCCGAGCTGCGCGCGTTCGGCGCCAAGGCGCGTGCGCTCGACATCCGGCTGTCGTTCCACCCGTCGCAATATGTGCTGCTCAACTCGCCCGACCCGGAGCTGACGCGCAAGTCCATCTGGGACCTGTCGAGCCAGGCGGAGATGCTGGACCGCATGGAGCTGGACGACGAGGCGGTGATGGTGACGCACGTCGGCGGCGTCTATGACGACCGCGAGGCGAGCCGGGCGCGCTGGATCGAGGGTTATGAGCAATGCCCCGAGCACGTCCGCCGACGGCTGGTGCTGGAGAATGACGACATCCGCTTCGATGCCCATGACGCGCTGTGGATCCACGAGCGCACGGGCGTCAGGCTGGTGTTTGACTACCAGCACCACTGGTGCCTCAACTACCAGCGGCTCGACATGCGCGACACGCTGGAGCGGTTCCTGGCGAGCTGGCCCGCGGGCGTCAGGCCCAAGATGCACTTCTCGTCACCGCGCACGGAGCTGCGCGAGGTGAAGCAGAAGATCACGGTCAAGCAGCGCGCGGCGGCCAAGGCGGGCAAGGGCCGCGCGAGGAAGGGCGAGCTCTTGAAGGCGCCGGTGAAGGCCACCGCGCGTGTCAAGACGGTGCTGCGGCCGCCGATCTGGACGGGGCACGCCGATTTCACCAACCCCTTCGAGTTCGCCACCTTCATGCGCATGGCGCAGGGCCTCGAGTTCGACGTGATGATGGAGGGCAAGTCCAAGGACCTGTCGCTGCTGCGGCTGCGCCCCGACCTGCTCCGCTTCGCCCCCGACGTGGCGGCACGGTTCGGGATCACCGACGCCGACGCGGGCAGGCTCGCGGCCGACGAGGCGGCGCTGGAACAGGGCGTCGCGGCGGAGGACGACCAGGACGTCGATGAGGGCGCGCAGGCACTGGCGGCCGAATAGGCCCGCTTGCGTTCGGCGCGCGCACGCGACAAGAGTGGCGACGTGGCGACCGGGCTCGACAGACGGATGGTGAGGCGCAGCGCGCTGGCGCTCAGGCTGGAACAGCACCTGCCGCTGACTCCATCCGAACGCGAAGCCCTGGATGCGGTGGAGCAGCGCGAGTTGAGGCTCAAGCCCGGCGTGCAGCTGATGGTGCAGGACCGGCCCAACGACCTGCTCTACATCGTCCAGCAGGGCTGGGTTCATTCCGCGCGCATCCTGCCCGCCGGAACGCGGCAGATCGTCGGCTTCCACTATGCCGGCGATCTGGTCGGCACGTCCTCGATCGCCTGGAGCGTCGCGACCAACACGGTGACGACGGTCAGCGACTGCATCGTCACCGAGCTGGCGAAGACCGCGCTGGGCCGCATCTTCGAGCAGCAGCCGCGCATCGCCGGCGCGCTCTACGCGATCGCGGCGGCGGAGTTCGTGGCGATGGGCGACCGACTCACCTCCGTCGGGCGGATGGGCGCGGTGGAGCGGCTGTCGCTGATGCTGCTCGATATGCTTGCCCGGTTGCGCGTGACCGCGGGCGGCGTGATCGACTCATTCGACCTGCCCTTGACGCAGCAGGACATCGGCGACGCGGTCGGCCTGACCAAGGTCCATGTCAGCCGCTCGTTCGGCGAGATGGAGCGGCTGGGCCTGATCGAGCGCAACGGCCGGCGCGTGCGGGTGCTGAAGGAAGCGGAGATGCGGGCCATGACGGGCTTCGTGGATCGCTATGGGGTCATCGACGCGAGCTGGATCCCGGCGCCTTTGGCCGCGACGGCCGAGGCGGCCTGACGGTCACAGACCGCTGGCGGGCAGCGGCCTGCCCGAATCCTTCCACTTGTCGAGCACGGTCGAGGCGGGCGGCAGATGGTCGACCTCCGCCACGACCGGAGCGACCACGGGGCCAGCCGGCAGGGCGGGGCCAACGGTGACCGGCACGACCGGCAGGGCCACGCCGGCCATCGTGATCGGCGCGATCGGCGCGACCGGAGCGTGCGGGCCGGGTAGCGGCTCACCGCCCGCATAGACCTGGCTGAACGCGGCGGCGGTGCCCCAATAGCCCTTCCACCGGTGGAAGAAGTGCGCGCCGACCACGTCCGTCATCACCAGCGCGCGGTTCCAGGCGGGGGTGACGGCATAGGTGTGGTAATGCGTCGCCAGCCCGACCGGGGCATAGACATCGCCGCCCAGCGCCGCTGCCGCGATCCGCGCGGCGGGCCCCCTGCGGGCGGCCGCCGGCACCCGCGCGGTCGCGCCGTCGCAGGCGAAGGAGAACTGGCAGGCCGCCGCCTGCGATCCCTGATAGACCACGCCACAGACGGTCGCGGGAAAGGCGGGATGACGAACGCGGTTCAGGATCACCTGCGCCACCGCGCGCTGGCCGTCGTCGGGCTCGCTCGCCGCCTCGTAATAGATCGCGTCGGTCAGGCACTCGGTCGCGCGCGCG
>CAXTWJ010000069.1:0-10536 GCA_964247925.1 uncultured Sphingomonas sp. | reverse complement strand
GCGCGTCCCGCCCCTTACGCGCTCACCAGCACGATCGAGAACCTCCAGCGGAGCTTCCAGGGCCGCGCCGGCATCGCGATCCGCGCCGTCGATGACGGCTGGACGGTGGAGGCCGGCGGCCGCCAGCGCCTGCCGCAGCAGTCGGTCAGCAAGCTGTGGGTCGCGATGACCGTGCTCGACCAGCGCGACCAGGGTCGCGCCCGGCTCGACGATCCGATCGTGGTGCGGCCGGAGGACCTGACGCTGTTTCATCAGCCGATCGCCTCTCTGGTCAAGGGCGACGGATATCACACCACCGTCGGCGATCTGCTCACGCGCGCGCTCACCCATTCGGACAACACCGCCAACGACCGTCTACTCACCTATGTCGGCGGCCCGCCCGCGGTGCGCGAGATGATCGCGCGCAAGCAACTCGGCAACATCCGCTTCGGGCCCGGCGAGCGGCTGCTGCAGAGCTACACCGCCGGCGTCACCTGGAACCAAGCCTGGGCCGGCAACAACGGGTTCGAGATCGCGCGCTCGCGCCTGTCGCCCGAGCAGCGGACGGCCGCGCTCGACCGCTATGTCGCCGATCCACTCGACGGCGCGGAGCCGATCGCCATCGCCGACGCGCTCGCGCGGCTGGCGCGCGGCGAGCTGCTGAGCGAAACCTCGACGCGCGTCCTTCTCGACACGATGGGGATGTCCGTCACCGGCCGCGCCCGCCTGCGCGCCGCGATCCCCTCCACATGGCAGATCTCGCACAAGACGGGCACCGGCCAGGATCTGGGCGGGCGCAACGCTGGCTTCAACGACGTCGGCCTGCTGACCGCGCCCGACGGCCGCCGCTTCGCGCTCGCCGTGATGATCGGCGACACGCGCCGCCCGATCGGGGAACGCCAGCACCTGATCCAGCAGGTCGCCGCCGCGGTGGCGAACTACGCCGCCGGAAGCAGCTCGGGGCTGTCCACCAACTAGCCCCGCCCCGCCGGGTCGTCTAAGCGGGGCCATGCCCCATCTCTATCTCGTTGACGGCTCGGGCTATATCTTCCGTGCCTATCACCGCCTGCCGCCGCTGACCAACAAGCATGGCGAGCCGGTCGGCGCCGTCTATGGCTACACCACCATGTTGTGGAAGCTGACGGAGGAGCTGCACAAGGCGGACGGCCCGACGCACATGGCCGTGGTGCTCGACAAGGGCAGCCACACGTTCCGCAACGAGATGTATGGCGAGTACAAGGCCCATCGCCCGCCGCCGCCGGCCGACCTCGTGCCGCAGTTCCCGATGATCCGCGACGCGACCCGCGCCTTTTCGCTGCCCTGCATCGAAGAGGAGGGGCTGGAGGCGGACGACCTGATCGCCTCCTATGCCACCGCCGCGATGGCGCAGGGCTGGGCGGTGACGATCGTGTCGGGTGACAAGGACCTGATGCAGCTGCTCGGCGATCCCTCGATCGACCTGCTCGACACGATGAACAATCGCCGCCTCGGCCCCGCCTATGTCCAAGAAAAGTTCGGCGTCGGCCCCGATAAATTGGGCGAGGTGCTGGCGCTGATGGGCGACAGCGTCGATAACGTGCCCGGCGTTCCGGGCGTCGGACCCAAGACCGCGGCGCAGCTGGTCAACGCGCATGGCGACGTCGAGGGCGTGCTCGCCGCCGCCGCGTCGGACAATTTCAAAAAGGGCAAGCTGCGCGACAATCTGCGCGAGCACGCCGACGCCGCGCGGATGTCGCGCGAGCTGGTCCGCCTGAAATGCGACGCCCCGCTCGAACACCCGCTGGAAGAACTGGTGCTGCAGGGCATTCCCGAAGCGCCACTGCGTGCGTTCCTGGAGCATCACGGGTTCAAGACGCTGATGCTCCGCCTGGGCCAGGTCGCCGACGCGCCGACCCCCGCGCCGGCGTCGGTGCCGTTCGCCGAAGACCCGCCCTGCGACCATGACGGGTACGAAACCGTCACCGACCTCGCCACGCTCGACCGGTGGATCGCCGATGCCCGTCATCAGGGCTTCGTCGCGATCGACACGGAGACGAGCGGCACCGATGCGACGCGCGCGGAGCTGGTCGGCGTGTCGCTGGCGCTCGCCCCCAACCGCGCCTGCTACGTGCCGCTGAAGCATGGCGGCACCGACCTGCTCGCCGAGAATCCGGTCCAGATCGACTGCGAGCCCTGCCTGGAGCGACTGAAGGCGCTGCTCGAGGATGAGGCCGTCCTGAAGATCGGACACAACATCAAGTTCGACATGATCGTGCTGGCGGAACGCGGGATTCATGTCGCGCCGCACGACGACACGATCGTGATGTCGTTCGACCTCGATGCCGGCCTGCACGGCCACGGCATGGACGAGCTCGCCGCCACCCACCTGTCGCACTCGTGCATCGCGTACAAGGACGTGGTCGGCACCGGCAAGACGCAGCGCGGCTTCGCGGAGATCGACCTGGCGACTGCCACCCGTTACGCGGCCGAGGACGCCGACGTCACCTTCCGCCTGTGGAAACGCTTCCGCGCGCGCCTGCCCGCCGAGGGTGCGACACGCGTCTATGAGATGGTCGATCGCGGCCTCGTGCCCGTGATCGCGCGCATGGAGCGGCGCGGCATCATGGTCGATCGCGCGCGGCTGGCCGAGCTGTCGGCCGAGTTTTCCGGCCAGATCGCGACCGCCGAGACCGAAGTGCACGCGCTCGCCGGCGGGCCGTTCACGATCGGTAGCCCCAAGCAGCTCGGCGACGTGCTGTTCGAGCGGCTGGGGCTGAAGGGCGGCCGCAAGGGCAAGTCGGGCGTCTATTCGACCGACGTGACCGAACTGGAACGGCTGGCGCGCGAGAAGGGCGAAGGCTCGGAGATCGTGCGCAAGGTGCTCGACTGGCGCCAGCTCACCAAGCTCAAGAACACCTATACCGACGCGCTCCAGGCGGAGATCAATCCCGCTACGGGGCGGGTCCATACCTCCTATTCGCTCACCGGCGCGCAGACCGGCCGGCTGTCCTCGACCGAGCCGAACCTCCAGAACATCCCTATCCGCACCGAGGTGGGCCGCCAAATCCGCGACGCTTTCGTGGCGGAGCCGGGCAACGTCATTTTGGCGGCCGACTATTCGCAGATCGAGCTGCGCCTTGCTGCCCACATGGCCGATGTGCCCGCCTTGCGTGAGGCGTTCGCGAACGGCGACGACATCCACTCGCTGACCGCGACCGAGCTGTTCGGAGAGGTCAACCGCGACACGCGGTCGCGCGCCAAGACGATCAACTTCGCTATCCTGTACGGCATCAGCCGCTGGGGGCTGGCGGGCCGGCTCGACGTCAGCGCGGACGAGGCGCAGGCGATGATCGACCGCTATTTCGAGCGGTTCCCCGGCATCAACCGCTACATCGCCGAAACGCTGACCCAGGTGCGCGAGCGCGGCTTCACCGAAACGCTGTTCGGCCGCAAGTGTCACTTCCCGCGCATCAAGTCGAAGCAGCAGAACGAGCGTCAGGGCGCCGAGCGTGCCGCGATCAACGCGCCGATCCAGGGCACCTGCGCCGACATCATCAAGCGCGCCATGGTCCGCATGGAACCCGCGCTCGCGGACGCGGGGCTTGGCCACGTCCGAATGCTGCTGCAGGTGCATGACGAGCTGGTGTTCGAGCTTCCCGAGGGCGACGTCGAGGCCGCCAGGCCGGTGATCGAGCGCGTCATGGCGACCGCTGCCGAGCCGGCGGTGACGCTGTCGGTGCCGCTCGGCATCGAGATCGGGACGGGGCACAGCTGGGGGGCGGCGCATTGATGCCGTCCCCATGACAGGAGTGACCGACGCCCGCGCCATCGACACGCTCGCCAAGGGCGGTCGGACCAACATCGCCGGGTTCGTGCTGCGGCTGGCCGCACGCATCCCGTTCCTGTTCATCGCCGGCCGCCTTTACGGTCCGGACCTGGTCGGCCGTTTCGCGCTCGCGGTCGTGGTGGTCGAACTCGCCGGCCTGCTCGCCACGCTGGGACTCAAGCGCGGGTTGGCGCAGGCGCTGGCCAGCGCCGACCGTCCCCACGCCTGCGTGGTGTGGGACGCGATGGCGGTCGCGTTGCTCGCCTCGCTGGGCGCGTCAGCCGTGCTGTGGTGCCTGCCGCAGATCATGTACCCCAACACCCCCGTGACCGGGCTTGACCGCTATCTCGGGCTGATCGTGCTCGGCCCGGCCTTGTCGGATGTCAGCCTGGCGGCGCTCGCCTATCGCCTGAACGTGAAGGCGGCCGTCACCGCGCGCGCGGTGGTGGAGCCTTGGACCATCTCGATCGCCGCTTGGGCATTCCACTTCTTCACGATCCGCGATGGGCTGGTGCTGTCCTATGTCGCGTCGATGACGGCGGCGCTGATCGCCAGCCTCGTTCCGTTCCTGCGCGCCTATGGCCTACCCCGCGGGTGGTCGCCGCGCCCGGGCCAGCTCTTGGCGCTCGCCCGCGACAACGCGCCGCTCGCGGGTGCCGACGCGCTGGAATGGGGCAGCCGCAACGTCGATCGCTTCATCCTGGGCCTGCTGTTCGCGCCCAAGGTCGTCGGCATCTACTACATGGCGCAGCAGGTCTCGAGCATCCCGCAGAAGCTCAAGACCAGCTTCGACCCGATCCTCGGCCCGGTCATCACCCAGAGCCTCGCCAGGGGCGACCTACGCGCGATTGCCGATCAGGTGCGTCAGGTCGCGTTCTGGATCATGGCCGCGCAGGCCGGCATCGCGCTGATGGGCTCGATTCCGGGCAAGGCGGTGATGGGCGTGGTCGGGCCGCAGTTCGTGGCCGGTACCGCCGCGCTCGGCTTCCTGCTCACCGCCGAGGTCCTCGCCTCTACCGGCGCGGTATGCGAGTCGGCACTGGTCTATGTCGCGCGGCTGACCAACCTCGTCATCTCGGCCACCATGCTGCTGATCCAGATTGGGCTCAGCTTCGCGCTGATCTTCTACATGCGCTGGCTCGGCTGGCCGGTGAATTGGCAAGCCGCCGGTGTCGCGGTGGCGCTGATGGCCAGCCTCGCGCTCACCTCGCTCATCAAGGCGCGCGTGCTGGCCGCGAAGCTCGGCGCGCCCGTGTCACCGTGGCGCTGGCCGCTGCTCTGGGCGGCGCTGGCCGCGATCGGCGCCGGCTCGCTCTTCACCGCGCTGCCGCACCGGTTCGAATGGGCGGAGCTGGCCTTTGGCGAGCCCGCGATCGCGGCGACCTATGCCTATATTTTATGGAAGCGGGCGTTCACCCCCGCCGACCGAGCGCTCTTCGGGCGCAGATCGGAGCCGCGAACGCCGACGCTGCCGTTCGGGGGTGCCGACATACGTTAATGCCTGAAGTGGCGGAGACCGGTGAACATCATGGCCAGCCCCGCTTCGTCCGCCGCCGCGATCACCTCCGCGTCGCGTACCGAACCCCCCGGCTGGATCACCGCCGTCGCGCCCGCCTCCACCGCCGCCAGCAGCCCGTCGGCGAAGGGAAAGAAAGCGTCGGACGCCACCGCCGAGCCGATCGTGCGCGGCTCCGCCCAGCCCGCCTTGTCCGCCGCGTCGCGCGCCTTCCACGCGGCGATGCGCGCGGACTCCAGCCGGTTCATCTGCCCCGCGCCGATGCCTGCGGTGACGCCGTCCCTGGCATAGACGATCGCGTTCGACTTGACGTGCTTGGCGACCGTCCAGGCGAAGCGGCAGTCGGCCAGCTCCTGCGGCGAGGGCTGGCGCCGGGTCACCACCCGCATCTCGCCCGGCTGCCCGTTGTCCCTGCCCTGCACCAGCCAGCCGCCGGTGATCGACTTCACCGCCAGCCCGCCGCGCGCCGGGTCGGGCAGCGCGCCGGTCAGCAGCAGCCGCAGGTTCTTCTTGCCCGCGAACACCGCCAGCGCGCCCGCGTCCGCGTCCGGCGCGATCACCACTTCGGTGAAGATGCCGGTGATCGCGCGCGCGGTCGGCTCGTCGATCGCGCGGTTGAGCGCGATGATGCCGCCGAACGCCGACACGCTGTCGCACGCGAACGCCTGCTCATAGGCGTCCAGCAACGTCGCCCCGGTCGCGACCCCGCACGGGTTGGCGTGCTTGACGATGACGGCGGTGGGCCCGGCGTCGCGGAACTCGCTGATCAACTCCAGCGCCGCGTCGGCATCGTTCAGGTTGTTGTAGCTGAGTTCCTTGCCCTGCGCTTGCCGTGCCTGGCCAATGCCCGCCACCGTCGGCCCGCGATGCGCGTAGAAGGCCGCGTGCTGATGCGGGTTCTCGCCGTAGCGCAGCACCTGGGGCGCCTCGAGCACCAGCGGCAGCGTCGCCGGGAACCGCTCCCCCTGATCGGCGAAGCCGAACCAGCCGGCGATCGAGGCGTCATACGCCGCCGTCGCCGCAAACGCCTTGGCGGCCAGCCGTCGCCGGTCCCCCAGCGTCGTCCTGCCGCCCGCGACCAGCGGATAGTCCGCCGGGTCGGTCACGATCGCGACATGGGCGTGGTTCTTCGCGGCCGAGCGCACCATCGACGGCCCGCCGATGTCGATGTTCTCGATCACCTCGTCGCGCCCCGCGCCGCGCGCCACGGTCGCCTCGAACGGATAAAGGTTCACCACCACCAGGTCGATCGCCCCGATCCCGTGCGCGTCCATCGCCGCCACATGAGCGGGATCGTCGCGCACGCCCAGCAGCCCGCCATGGACATGGGGGTGCAGCGTCTTGACGCGCCCGTCCATCATCTCGGGAAAGCCGGTCAGCTCGGCGACATCGCGCACCGCCAGCCCCGCGTCGCGCAGCGCGCGGGCGGTGCCGCCGGTCGAGACCAGCTCCACGTCCCGGTCGGCCAGCGCCCGCGCCAGGTCCACCACGCCCGCCTTGTCGGACACGGACAACAGCGCCCGCCTGATCGTCACGTCCGTCATGCCCACTCCTTAGATCGCCCGCTTGAACGCCCAGCTCACGCTCGCCCCGCCCGCCGGCGCATCACCCGACACCACCAGCTGCTGTGTCGGGACGACACGGCCGGCGCCGTCGATCCACAGGCTGGGCTCGATCGCGAGCGCGCCACCGCGGCAGCGGAACTGCCAGAGGGCGCCACCCTTCGCGTCCTGGCCCGGCAACCGCAACAGCGCCGCCTGCCCGTCCGCGGTCGCCGACACCTGCACCCCCGCGCCGAGATGGAAGCGGATCGCGAAACCCGCGCCCGACCCGCGCCGTCTGCGTCCGGCCGGCAGCAGCGCGTCCTCGCCCCGCAGCTCGCGCCCGTCGGCGGTCAGCACGAGCTGGCGGCGATGGGTCAGACCCCAGCGCCGCGCATAGCCGTCGTGGCTCGCCTCGATCCGGCTCGCCGCCTCGCCCTCCTGACGGCTCAGCTCGACCTGCCCAACCCCGCGCCCCAGCGTGCCGTCGGCGTGGATCGCGGTCGAGTTGGAATCGGCGAGCGTCAGCGTCGAATGCGCCGCCGTGGTGCGCAGGCCCGCGGCAAAGCTCGCCGGCAGCTGTGCGGTCGCCGCACGTGCGCCGCCGCAATTGACCACGAGGCGCGCCGTTCCGTCCGAGAATTCGAACGCCAGCGTCGAGGCGCAGCCACCCTCGACGACGCGCGCCACGGGCGGCGGTGCGGCATCGACGATCAACACCGCGCCACCCGCCGCCAGCCGCTGATAACCCCAGTCGCGCGCCTGGCGCAGCGGCCGCGTGCGGATGCCCGTCGCCTCGATCACCGCCGCGACCTCGTCCGCCGGTACCGGCCCTCCACCCTGCCAGCTGCCCAGCCCGCGATCACCCGCCGCGATGCCGAGCAGCGCCGGCACGGCCTTCGCCAACGCGGCCGCGACCGGCGGGGGCAGCTCCAGCCGACGTGCCAGGTAAGTCTCGCGCAGCATCGCGAGCAGGCCGATCAGGTCCAGCAGCTGTACCGGCGAGCGCGACAGGGCGCCGCCATCCTCGGAAAGCCCGCTCGCCAGCGCGCGCTGCAACCCCGCCTCGCCGATCGCGCGCCGGGGATCGCCACCGGGGATCAGCAACCCCGCCGCCGCCACCCCGCACCACGCCGCGATCCGGGCAACACCGGCCGGCGCCTTGTCCGCGCCCCGCTCCAGGTGCCGCGCGCCGCGCGCCAGCGTGTTCAGCACCGCCGAGCGATAGACCAGGTCGGTCGAGCTCAGGATCAAGGGCGCGTGCGACGTCCAGAACAGCAACCGCCGCCCCCACAGGTCCGGCGCCCAGGCGAGCGCATCGACCCTATTCTCGTACGCGTTCAGCCACCGCGCCGTGATCTGTTCGGCCACCGGCGCGCCGACGGCACGCGTCGCGACGGTGGACAGGTCGCGCAGCCAGGCGAAGCTGTGGACATAGGCCGCGAAGGGCCGGCCCCAGTCTCGCCGCCCGAAGTCGAGCGCGTCCAGCGGATGACTTTCGCCCCGGAAGCTGACCCGCCCGTCGAGCAGCGCCGCGCCCCGCCCGGCATGGCCGATGACCGGATCGTCGGGCACCGCGATCAGCTTCAAGGGATAACGTCCGCGGAGCCGCAGCGCATGGAGCGGCGTGCGCCAGGCGAAACGGTGAAAGCGTTCGGTCAGCCGGTCGGCCAGGCTCAGCCCCGTCGTGCCGCCCACCCGGATCAGCCGCTTGCCTTCCTCGACGCCGTCGGTAGCGGCGCCGACGCTCTCCTCGCTCACCCCCGCGCCGATGATGCGGGGGCGTCTTCGCCGCCGCGCAGGGCGGCGATGTTCCGGGCGTAGTGCTCGGGCCCGCCCCGGAATACCGCCGTGCCCGCGACCAGGGCATCCGCACCCGCCTCGACGCAAGCCCGCGCGGTCTCGGGATCGACGCCGCCATCGACCTCCAGGTCGATCGGCCGGCCCGCCTTGTCGATCATGGCGCGCACCGCCGCGATCTTCTGGAGCGAGCCGTCGATGAAATGCTGCCCACCGAAGCCCGGGTTGACGCTCATCACCAATACCAGGTCGGCAAGCTCGAGCAGGTAGTCGAGCGACTTGGCCGGCGTGCCCGGATTGATGACCACACCCGCGCGCTTGCCCAGCGACTTGATGTGCTGGAGCGAGCGATGGATGTGCGGCCCGGCCTCGACATGCACGGACAATGTGTCAGCGCCGGCCTGCGCGAACGCATCGAGATAGCGGTCCACCGGCGCGATCATCAGGTGGACGTCGAACGGCAGGCGCGTGTGCGGGCGCAATGCCTTCACCACCGCCGGGCCGAACGAGATGTTGGGCACGAAATGCCCGTCCATGATGTCGAGATGGATCCAGTCCGCCCCCGCCGCCTCGAGGCCACGCACCTCGTCCGCCAGCCGCGCGAAGTCGGCCGACAGGATGGAGGGCGCGATACGGACGGGCTGTGGCATGGGCCGGCTCTAATCCAGCTTTATCGCGCCGTCACCCTGCCCGGCGAAGGCGCACGATGAAGAACCCGTCGCACCCGCCGTCCGCCTCCAGCATGCCCGGGATCGTCCGTACCCAGCCGCGCGGGTCGGCCGGCACCGGCAGCTCGCCAATGCGCGGCGCCTCGATTGCGTAGTCGGACCGCGCCGCCAGGAATCGTTCCAGCTGCTCCTCGCCTTCCGCCGGCTCGAGCGAACAGGTCGCATAGACAAGGCTACCCCCCGGCCTCACCCAATCCGCCGCGCGCGCGAACAGCCGCGCCTGCAGCGCCGCGGCGTCGGCGATTACCGCCGGCCGGACCCGGTGCAGCACATCCGGGTGCCGACGATAGATGCCGCTCGCGCTGCAGGGCGCGTCGAGCAGCACCGCGTCGGCGGGCGCATGCGGTGCCCATTGGAGCAGGTCCGCGCGCACCACCTCCGCTTCCAGCGACGTGCGCGCTAGGTTGTCGCGAAGTCGCGCCAGACGACTTTGCGACGCATCGACGGCCGTCACCCGCCACCCCGCCGCCGCGAGCTGCAGCGTCTTGCCGCCCGGCGCCGCGCACAGGTCCAGCGCCGTGCCCTCTCCCGGGCCGATCAGCCGCGCCGGACAGGAGGCGGCAATGTCCTGCACCCACCAGCGCCCTTCCGCATAACCGGGCAGTCCGGGCACCGCCGCCACCTCGTCCACGCGCAGATGACGCATCGCCAGCGAGCGCCCGGCCGGCAGCGGCGCGGGGGCATCCTCGCGCAACGACAGGTCGAGCGGCGGGGGTGCCGCGAATGCCCGGGCCGCTGCTTCGCCCGCTGCTTCGCCCCACGCCGCCGCCCAGCGCGCCGCCGTGTCGCCGGGCAGCGTCGGCACGGCCGGTAACCCGGCCTGCCCCCGCATCAGCGTCCCGAACACGCCATGCACCAGCTTGCGCGGGCCCCCATCGACCAGCGGCAGCACCGTCGCGATCGCCGCGTGCGGGGGCGTGCGCAGCCGCAGCACGCCCACCAGCGCGATCCGCAGGGCCGTGCGCGCCTTGGCGTCATCGGGCAGGCGCTGCCGCGTTGCGCCGTCGATCAGCGCGTCGAGGTCGGGCAGCCAGCGCAACGCCTCCGCCGCGAGGGCGTGCGCCAAGCCGCGGTCTGGCCCATGCACCGCGCGCGTCGCGGCGGGCAGCTCGTCGGCCCGCGCCGCGATGGCGTCCGCGGCGGCGAAGAGATCGGTCACGCCGGGCT
>CAXTWJ010000068.1:0-10559 GCA_964247925.1 uncultured Sphingomonas sp. | reverse complement strand
GATCGTCTTCTCCGGCCACGTCATCGACCCCGCGCACCGCCCGCGCCTCCTGTTTAACCCCTCCAACGACGCGTGGTTCGGCGCGTGGGGCCCGCCCCAGCACCTGGCGCAGGCGCGGCTGCGCGCGATCGAGGAGGGGCTGCCCGTCGTGCGCGCGACGCCGACCGGCATCTCGGCGGTGATCGGCGCGGACGGCGCGCTGCTCGCGAGCGTGCCACTTGGGCGGGCCGGCGTGATCGAGGTGCCGCTGCCTGCGCCGCTGCCGCCCACCCTCTTCGCGAGGGTAGGCAACGCGCTCGCCTTCGCCGTGGCGGTGCTGCTTGCCGCGGGAGCCGTTGCGTTGCGCCGCCGCGCCCGCTAGGCGGCCATATAAAGCTTTCCTTATATCAGCTGCGGGAATCCCGATGCGCGCGTCCTTCCTCTTCACCTCCGAGTCGGTTTCCGAGGGCCACCCCGACAAGGTCGCCGACCAGATCAGCGACGCGGTCGTCGATCTGTTCCTGTCCACCGATCCGGAGGCGCGCGTCGCCTGCGAGGCGATGGTGACCACGCAGAAGATCATCCTGTCGGGCGAGGTGCGCTCCAAGGACCGTGACATCATCACCGCCGCCGGCGAGCTGACGGACCAGGGCCGCGCCAGGATCGAGGAGGTCGCGCGCGCCGCGGTGAAGCGGATCGGGTACGAGCAGGACGGCTTTCACTGGCGGACCGCGTCGTTCGAGAACAACCTTCACGCCCAGTCGTCCGAGATCGCGATGGGCGTCGATGAGGGCGGGAACAAGGACGAGGGCGCGGGCGACCAGGGCATTATGTTCGGCTACGCCACCGACGAGACGCCCGAGCTGCTGCCCGCCACGCTCTATTACTCGCACCGCATCCTCGAGCGGCTCGCCGCCGACCGCCACTCGGGCGCGGCGCCCTTCCTGGAGCCGGACGCGAAGAGCCAGGTGACGCTGCATTACGAGAACGAAAAGCCGGTCCGCGCCACCGCGCTGGTCGTCTCCACCCAGCATAAGGCCGGCTATGCCGAGAAGGGCGACGCCGCCGACCCGGCCAAATATGCCAAGCTGCGCGCCTATGTCGAAGGGGTGCTGCGCGACGCGCTGCCCGACGGGTTCGTCACCGACGAGACGACCTGGCACGTGAACCCGACGGGCAAGTTCGTGATCGGCGGCCCGGACGGGGATTGCGGGCTGACCGGACGCAAGATCATCGTGGACACCTATGGCGGCGCGGCCCCGCACGGCGGCGGCGCGTTCTCGGGCAAGGACCCGACCAAGGTCGATCGCTCGGCGGCGTATATCGCGCGCTACATGGCCAAGAACATCGTCGCCGCCGGCCTGGCCCGGCGCTGCACGATCCAGCTGTCCTATGCGATCGGTGTGGCCGAGCCGCTGTCGCTTTACGTCGATACGCACGGCACCGGCACGGTCGAGGAGGCGCGCATCGAGGAGGTGCTGCCGCGCCTGGTCCGCCTGACGCCCAAGGGCATCCGCACGCATCTGGGGCTGAACCGGCCGATCTACGCGCCCACCGCCGCCTATGGCCATTTCGGCCGCGCGGCGGATGGAGAGTATTTCACCTGGGAGCGCACGGACCTGGTGGACCGGCTCAAGGCCGAGCTGGGCGCCTGATCGGGCGACCATGCCCGTCCGCCAGCTCTTCGCTACCCCCTTCTACCAGGGCGCGCTGGACGATCCGGCGCTGGTGGCCGAGCTGGAGCATTCGGTCCGAATGCTCGCGGCCGACGATGCGGCGGGCCGGCGCTGGGCGCGTGAGCATGGCTACAAGGGATACACCTCCTATGCCTCGCTCGATGACCTGCCCGTCCGCGATCCCGCCTTCGCCGAGCTGAAACGTCGCCTCGACAAGCACGTCGCGGCGTTCGCGACGGCGTGCGCGTTCGCGCTTGGCGGACGGCGGCTCAGGCTCGACAGCCTGTGGGTCAATCTGCTGCGCCGCGGCGGCGCGCACGCCGCCCATCTACACCCGCACAGCGTCGTGTCGGGCACCGTTTATGTCGCGGTCCCGCCCGGCGCGCGCGGGCTAAAGCTGGAGGACCCGCGCCTGCCCATGATGATGGCCGCCCCGCCCCGGACAGCGGACGCGCCGGAGCCGCTCCGCACCTTCGTCGAGGTCGTGCCGGCGCCGGGCGACGTGCTGTTGTGGGAAAGCTGGCTGCGTCACGAGGTGCCGGCGGCCTCCGGCAATGCCGAGCGGATCAGCGTCAGCTTCAACTACCGGTAGCGCCCGCCCGCTGGCATCGCCGGGCGCTTCGCCCTAGAGCGCGCGCGATCTCTTTCAATCAGGACATCACCATGGGTTTCCGTTGCGGCATCGTGGGCCTGCCCAATGTCGGCAAATCGACGCTGTTCAACGCGCTGACCGAGACGGCGGCGGCGCAGGCCGCGAACTATCCCTTCTGCACGATCGAACCCAATGTCGGCAACGTGGCGGTTCCCGACGATCGGCTGGAAACGCTGGCGAAGCTGGCCAGCTCCGCCAGGGTGATCGAGACGCAGCTGGGCTTCGTCGATATCGCCGGCCTGGTCCGCGGCGCGTCCAAGGGCGAGGGGCTGGGCAATCAATTCCTGGGCAATATCCGCGAGGTGGATGCGATCGTCCATGTGCTGCGCTGTTTCGAGGAAGGCGACGTCACCCATGTCGAGGGCGTGGTCGATCCGGTCGCCGATGCCGAGACGGTCGAGACCGAGCTGATGCTCGCCGACCTGGAAAGCCTGGAGAAGCGCGTCCCCAACCTGGTCAAGAAGGGGCAGCAGGGCGACAAGGACGCCAAGGCGGCCGCCGCCGTCCTGGGCCGCGCGCTGGAGCTGCTGCGCGAGGGCAGGCCCGCGCGCCTCACTCCGGCGACCGACCCGGAGGAGGCGCGGCACCTGGCGCAGGCGCAGCTGCTCACCGCCAAGCCCGTGCTCTACGTCTGCAACGTCGATGAAGGCGACGCGGCGACCGGCAACGCGCATTCCCAACGCGTGTTCGCCAGGGCCGCCGCCGAGGGCGCGCAGGCGGTGATCGTGTCCGCCGCGATCGAGGCGGAGATCGCGACCATGCCGGCGGAGGACCGCGGCGACTTCCTGATCGAGCTGGGACTGACCGAAACCGGTCTCGCCCGCGTGATCCGCGCCGGGTACGCGCATCTGCACCTCCAAACCTTCTTCACCGTCGGCCCCAAGGAGGCGCGCGCCTGGACGATCCCGGTCGGCGCCAGGGCGCCCCAGGCGGCGGGCGCGATCCACTCCGATTTCGAGCGCGGTTTCATCCGCGCGGAGACGATCGCGTACGACGACTATGTCCGCTACGGCGGCGAGGCCGGCGCACGCGAGGCGGGCAAGCTGCGGTCGGAGGGCAAGGACTATGTCGTCCAGGACGGCGACGTGCTGTTGTTCCGGTTCAACGTGTGACCGCATCCGGCGTCGATCGCCGCTCGTCAGGCGCTCTGCCCATGCCGGACAGCAGTTTCGCGCGTCATCGACGCAGCGTCAGACAACGGGTCGCGGTGCCGATGGTGCTGCTATCCGTGCCGGCGGGCGCGCAGATGGTGCCGGCCATGCCCAGCGACATGCGCATGGCGCAACCCGGGACCGACATGGCGATGGGCGTCGGCGGCGACAGCTATCAAAACGGCTCCGGCACCGCGCGCCTGCCCGCCGACGAGGGGGCGATGCGCGGGCGGATGATCGGGGCCGGCGACTGGACGCTGATGGCGCACGGCTATGCCTGGGGCGTTGTCACCCATCAGGGCGGCCCGCGCGGGGACGACCAGGCGTTCGTGACATCGATGGCCATGCTGATGGGAGACCGTGACCTCGGCGCCGACCTCCACCTGCAGCTGCGCGCGATGGGCAGCCTCGATGCCGCCATGGGCCAGCGCGGCTATCCCAACCTGTTCGCGACCGGCGAGACCGCGCATGGGCGTCCGCTGGTGGATCGCCAGCACCCACACGACCTGGCGATGGAGCTGTCGGGCCGGCTCGACTATGGCTTCGACGACGCCAGCGTCTTCCTGTATGGCGGCCCGGTGGCGGAGCCGGCGCTCGGGCCGTCGGCGTTCATGCACCGGGGCTCCGCGCGCTACCTGCCGCTGGCGCCGATCACGCACCACTGGTTCGATTCGACGCACATCACCTACGGCGTCGTCACCGCAGGCTACGCCGCCCCGCACTGGCAGCTGGAGGGCTCGGCGTTTCGCGGCCGCGAGCCGGACGAGCACCGCTGGGACATCGAGAGGCCCCGGCTCGATTCGTGGAGCCTGCGCGCGAGCTGGACACCGTCGCCGCACTGGGCGGTGCAGGTCAGCCACGGCCGGCTACATAGCCCGGAGGCACAGCACCCCGACGAGGACGAGCGCCGCACCACCGCCAGCGTCCACTATGCGGCGGGTGGGGTGACGGCGGTGCTGGCTTATGGCGTGAAGGATCGTGTGCCCGGGCGTGGATTTCCCGCATGGCTGGGAGAGCTGAGCTGGGAGATCGACCGCCACCACGCGCTGTTCGGCCGCGTCGAGCGCGTGCGCAACGACGAGCTGTTCCCCCAAAAGGCCGATCCCTTTCACGACCGCCCGTTCCGGGTCGCCAAGGCGGAGGGAGGCTATGCGTATCGCGTGCCGCTGTCCGGCCCGCTCGGGGCCGCGCTGGGCGGCACGATCGCGGGCTATGCCAAGCCGCGCGCGCTCGACGCCGCCTATGGGCACGCGCCCGTCGGCTGGACGCTGTTCAGCAAGCTGGTGCTCGGGCTATGACCGATGGGCACGATGGAAGGCGGCGGACGATGACACGCAAGAGCTGCACCGGCCTGATCGCGCTGGCGCTCTCGGCCTGCACCTATCCCGATACGCCGCCCGCGCTGTCGCCGGTCACCGCGCCCGCCCCGCCGGCCGCCACGGCGGCGATCGAGCAGCGCGCGCCCGTCACGATCCTGGTCTCGATCGACGGCTTCCGCCCCGACTATCTCGACCGCGGCGTCACGCCCCGGCTGGGCGCGCTGGCGAAGGGCGGGGTGACCGGGCCGATGCTGCCGTCCTTCCCGTCCAAGACCTTCCCGAACCACTGGACGCTGGTGACCGGCCTGGTCCCCGACCATCACGGCATCGTCGCGAACACGATGGAGGACGCCCGCCGGCCGGGCGAGACCTTCACCATGGCGACCGACGACCCGTTCTGGTGGTCCACCGCCGAGCCGGTCTGGGTGACGGCCGAGCACGCCGGCGTGCGCACCGCGACCGAGTTCTGGCCGGGCAGCACCGGCGCCGGGGGCGGCGTCGCCACCACGGGTGACAACCACGCCCGGCCGCGCGGCGGCGCGCGGCCGAGCGACTGGGCGCAGTTCAACCAGGCGGTGACCGGGCCGCAGCGGGTCGCGGCGGTGATCGACTGGCTCCGCCGCCCCGCCGCCACGCGCCCACGCTTCGTCACGCTCTATTTCGACACGGTCGATAGCGCGGGTCATGCGGCCGGCCCGGACTCGGCGGAGGTCACCGATGCCGTGCGTGACGTCGATCAGTTGATCGGCCAGCTGCTCGACGGGCTGGCCGAGCTGGGCCAGCCGGCGGACCTCGTGATCGTCGCCGACCACGGCATGGCGGCGACCTCGAGCGACCGCGTGATCGCGCTCGACCGGATCGCGGACCCGGCCGATTACCGCGTCGTGGAGGCCGGCCCCTATGCCTCGCTCGTGCCGGTGTCGGGGCACGAAACGGCGCTGGAACGCGCGCTCTTCACGCCGCGCCCGCACATGACCTGCTGGCGCAAGGACGCCATCCCCGCGCGGTTCCGCTATGGCGCCAACCCGCGCGTGCCGCCCTATCTGTGCCTCGCCGAGAGCGGCTGGCTGATCAACAAGACCGCGCCGACGAAGCCTCAGACCGGGGGCAATCACGGCTATGACAATGCGGCGTCCTCGATGCGGGCGCTGTTCGTCGCCAACGGCCCGGCGTTTCGTCCAGGCGTGAAGCTGCGCGCGTTCCCGAACACGGACGTGGCGCCGCTGATCCGCGATCTGCTCGGCCTACCGGCGGCGGCGCTCGACGGCAACGACGCCCCGTTCCGTGCCGCGATGAGGCGTTGACGTGCAGTATTTCGAGGATCTGGAGGTCGGCAGCACGGCCAGCTTCGGCCGGTATGAAGTCACGCGCGAGGAGGTGACAGCCTTTGCCGAGAAGTTCGACCCGCAGCCTTTCCACCTGTCCGACGAAGCGGCGGCACGGACGCATTTCGGACGGCTGTCGGCGAGCGGCTGGCACACCTGCGCGATGACCATGGCGATGCTGGTCGAGCATCTGAAGGCGAACGACCAGGCAGGGCTGGGGTCGCCGGGGATCGACCAGCTGCAGTGGCTCAAGCCCGTCTATCCGGGCGACACGCTGCGCTGCGAGAGCGAGCTCCTCGACAAGCGCCGGTCGGCGAGCCGGCCGGAGATGGGCATCTTCAAGACCCGGCTCACCGTGTTCAACCAGCATGACGAGCCGGTGATGCGCTACCTCAGCAACGGGCTGATCCGCACGAGGTCCTGACGTCCACGCGCAGACGTGGTGTTCACCGACCGACCGTCAATGCCCCGGGTAGCTGACGAGGGCCGTCACCGCGACGCCGTCCGCGCGCAGCGCGTCGGCGCCGCCCAGGTCAGGCAGATCGATCACGAACTGCGCCTGGGTGACCATGGCGCCCGCGCGGCGGAGCAGCCGGACGGCCGCGCGTGCGGTGCCGCCGGTCGCGATCAGGTCATCGATCAGCACCACGCGCGCGCCAGGCGTGCAGGCATCGGCGTGCATGGCGATGCGGTCCTGGCCGTATTCGAGGGCATAATCCTCGGCGATGGTGGCGCCCGGCAGCTTGCCGTCCTTGCGGATCAAGAGCACGCCGGCCTTGAGCGGCACCGCCACGGCGGCCGCGAACAGGAAGCCGCGCGCCTCCACGCCCGCGACCAGATCGACCGGCCCGTCCACCGCCGCGACGAGCCGCTCCACGACGTCGGCCAGTCCGGTGGGGGAGAGCAGCAGCGTGGTGATGTCGCGGAACTGGATCCCGGGCCTGGGGAAGTCCGGGATCGTGCGGATCAGGGCGGCGAGGTCGGTCATCGGCAGCTCCACCGTAAGCGCCACGCCGCCAGACGGGAACGGCTAAACCGCTCCCGCCACCCGCATCGGCAAGTCAGACCCGTGCTGGCGCACAAACAGGCTGCCCGCTCAGTGCCTGATATCCCGCCAGACGTTCTGATAGGCGCCCCAGGCCAGAAAGCAGAAGATCAGGGTGAAGATCATCGCCGCCAGGCCCACGCCGTGCCGCGTCTCCAGCTTGGGCTCCGCGGCCCAGGTCAGGAACTCGGCCGCGTCCTTGGCCATCTGGTCCACCGAAGGCTTGGTGCCGTCGGCATACTGGACCTGACCCTCCGTGCGCAGCGGCGGGGGCATGGCGATATTCAGATTGGGAAAATACTTGTTGTAATAGCGGCCCTTGGGCGTCGCGGCGTCCGGAAACGCCTTCAGCAGCGCTGCGGGCTGGGCCTGATAGCCGTGGCCTACCAGCGAGTAGATGTAGTGCGTGCCGTCGTGGCGCGCCTTGGCCATCAGCGACAGGTCGGGCGGGGCGGCGCCGCCATTCGCCGCGCGCGCCGCCGTGTCGTTGGCGAAGGGCGGCGGGAAATGGTCGGAGGGCACGTTCTTGCGCGTGACCGCCTCGCCCGTGTCGGGGCTGGTGGTCGGCTGCTCAATCGCCCAGTCGGCGGAAATGGTCTTCACCTGGCCGTCGCTGTAGCCCAGCTGCTTCAGGTCGCGGAACGCCACCAGCCGCAGCGAGTGGCAGGCCGAGCAGACCTCCTTGTACACCTGGAACCCGCGCTGAAGCTGGCGCTGGTCATAGCGGCCGAATACGCCGTCGGACGGGAAGGCAACGTCCTCGATCGGGTGGAGGTAGAACTTCTCCTCCACCGTGGCGGGCGCCGGATCGGTGATCACGCCGGAGATCGAGCCCCACAGCGCGATGCCGAGCACGAACACGAACGCCGCGCCGACCAGGGATGCAAGAATACGGACCATGAGTGTGTAGTGTCCCCTGGGTGTCGTCGTTCAGGCCAGCGCCGTCTGCATGGGGCTGGTGCCGGCATGCCTGTCGAGCACCGCGTCGGTAATGGAGTTGGGCAACGGCTTGGGGCGCTCCGACCGCGAGATGATCGGCAGCACGATCAGGAAGTGCGCGAAGTAATAGGCCGCCGCGAGCTGGCTGAGGATCACGTAGATCGGGTTGGCGGGCGAGCCGCCGCAATAGCCGAGCACCAGGATGTCCGCGACCAGCACCCAGAACGCGATCCGCGCCTTCGGGCGGAAATTGTTCGAGCGCACCGGCGACGTGTCCAGCCACGGCAGGAAGAACAGCAGCAGGATCGAGCCGAACATCGCCAGCACGCCCCACAGCTTCGCCGGCAGGATGAAGTCCGCGGTGAAGGCGCGCAGGATTGCGTAGAAGGGCCAGAAATACCATTCGGGCACGATGTGCGCGGGCGTGGAGAGCGGGTTGGCCGGAATGTAGTTGTCCGGGTGGCCCAGGTAATTGGGGTAGAAGAACAGGAGGAACGCGAAGAGCAGCATGAACACGCCCACGCCCACCGCGTCCTTGGCGGTGTAATAGGGGTGGAACGGCACCGTATCGGCCTCGCCCTTCACATCGACGCCCGTCGGGTTGCCCGAACCGGGAATGTGCAGCGCCCAGATGTGCAGGATGATCACGCCGGCCGTCACGAACGGCAGCAGGTAGTGAAGCGAGAAGAAGCGGTTGAGCGCGGCATTGTCCGGCGCATAGCCGCCGAGCAGCCAGATGCGGATCGACTCGCCCACCAGCGGGATGGCGGAGAAGAAGCCGGTGATGACCTGCGCGCCCCAGAAGCTCATCTGACCCCAGGGAAGCACATAGCCCATGAACGCGGTCGCCATCATCAGCAGGAAGATGACGACGCCCAGCAGCCACACCATCTCGCGCGGCGCCTTGTAGGAGCCGTAATACAGGCCGCGGAAGATGTGGGTATAGACCACGATGAAGAACATCGACGCGCCGTTGGCGTGGGCGTAGCGGAGGAACCAGCCCGCGTTGACGTCGCGCATGATTCCCTCGACCGAGTCGAACGCGACGGTGCCATTGGCGGCGTAGTGCATCGCCAGCACGATGCCGGTGATGATCTGGATGGACAGCGCCGCGCCCGCGAGCACGCCGAAGTTCCAGAAATAGTTCAGGTTGCGCGGCACCGGATAGCCGGCGCCGATCGCGTTATAGACCAGCCGCGGGACGGGCAGCTTCTCGTCCAGCCACCTCATCAGCGGCTGCTTCGGCTCGTAATGCTTGGCCCAGGGGAAACTCATGGTGGTGGTCCTCAGCCGACCGTGACGGTCGTGGGGGAGTTGAAGGCGTAGTCGGGCACCGTCAGATTCTTGGGCGCCGGGCCTTTGCGGATGCGCGCGGCGGTGTCGTATTGGGAGCCGTGGCAGGGGCAGAAATAGCCGCCGAACTGGCCGCGATTCTCACCCTCCGCGGCGCCCAGGGGGATGCAGCCCAGATGCGTGCAGACGCCCAGCGTGATCAGCCAGTTCTTCTTGCCCGCCTTGGTCCGCTGCTCCAGCGTCTGGGGATCGCGCAGGTCGGACAGGGCGACCGCGTCGGCCTCCGCGATCTCCTTGGGCGTCAGGTTGCGCACGAACAGCGGCTGCTTGCGGAACGACGTCTTGATCGCCTGGCCCGGCTGGATCTTGGAAAGGTCGATTTCGGTCGTGGACTGCGCCAGCACGTCGGCGGACGGGTTCATCTGATTGATCAGCGGCAGCACGATGGCGACCGCGCCCGCGCCCGCGAACGAGACGGCGGCATAGTTCAGGAAGTCGCGACGGCGGGGATCGGGCAGCGGATCGGCCAGCAGCTTGGGGTCCTCGCCCGGATCAAGCCCTTCGTTCACAGTCGCCATTCTATTCCAGACCCTTGGATCACGCGGGCGAGCGCCCGAACGGCCCCGAACGGGGCCTAGAGGTTGCCGTCCATTAAACGCCGGGCCGCGCCTTTGCCAACAGCATTTTGGCGGCGCGCCAACGTGGATAAGGATGTGGGGATGCGGATCGCCCTCTACCAGCCCGACATCCCCGGCAATGTCGGCGCGATCCTGCGCACGGCGGCGTGCCTGGGCGTGGCGGTCGACCTGATCGAGCCGATGGGCTTCGCCTGGGACGATCGGCGCGTGGCGCGGGCGGGCATGGACTATCTCGACCATGTCAGCGTCACCCGTCACCCGGGCTGGGCCGCGTTCGAGGCACAGGCGGCCGGGCGCATCGTGTTGCTGACGACCCGCGGCGCGACGCCGCTGTGGCATTGCCGCTTCGGGCCCGACGACATCCTGCTATTCGGCAGCGAGAGCGCCGGGGTGCCGCCAGCGGTGCATGATCGCGCCGACGCCCGCGTCGTCGTGCCGCTGCGCCCGCCGCTCCGCTCGCTAAACCAGTAGGTGACGGGCGGGATGGTGCTGGGCGAGGCGCTGCGGCAGACGGGCGGGTGGCCGGGGTAGCCGCGACAAGT
>CAXTWJ010000067.1:445-10644 GCA_964247925.1 uncultured Sphingomonas sp. | reverse complement strand
CCCTGCAGCCCGACCATCATCACGATCGCGGGCGGCGTGACGTCCAGCTCCAGCTCGGATGCGTCCGCGCCCAGCATCGCGACCAGCGCGTCATGGACGATCTTGACGACCTGCTGCCCCGGCGTGACCGAGCGCAGCACGTTCTGGCCAATCGCCTGCTCGGTCGCCTGCTCGACGAATTGGCGCGCGACGGGCAGCGCCACGTCCGCCTCGAGCAGCGCCACGCGCACCTCGCGCATCGCGGCGCGCACGTCCGCCTCCGTCAGCGCACCACGGCCGCGCAGACGGTCAAAAACGCCGCCCAGACGATCACTCAGGCTCTCGAACATGGCCCAATCCCGACAAATATGCCACGAACGCAAGAAACGCCGGCGGGCGAAACCTCGCCGGCCAGCGTGCGCCCTTGAGCGCTGATCCGAGCGTTCGCAGCGGAACGTGGACGACCCGATACGGCAAACCGTCCGGTCGCGCAATCCGCCCGTGCTCGCGTCACCCGACCGTGGGGCGTGACTTGTGCCCGGCCCGTCCCTAAGTCGCGCGCCCAATGGCCGAACCCGACGTCATCAGCCTGGGCTGTCGCCTCAACCTTGCCGAGAGCGAGACCATCCGCGCCCTGCTCGGCGGGCGCGATGCGGTGGTGGTGAACAGCTGCGCGGTGACGGACGCCGCGGTCAAGCAGACGCGCGCCGCGATCCGCCGCGCCAGGCGGTCGCGCCCCGACGCGGAGCTGATCGTGACCGGCTGCGCGGCGACGATCGACCCGGCCGGGTTCGCCGCGATGGCGGAGGTCGACCGCGTTGTCGCGAATGACGTCAAGACGGCGGCGCACAGCTGGGGCGCGATTGCCGTTCCCGTGCCCGTCGCCTTTGCCGGCCACGCCCGCGCGTTCGTGGAAGTGCAGAACGGCTGCGACCATCGCTGCACCTTCTGCGCGATCCCGTTCGGCCGAGGCCCGAGCCGCTCGGTGCCGGCGGGCGCGGTGGTGGAGCGAGTCGCGGGGCTCGTCGCGGCCGGGCATCGCGAGGTGGTGCTGACCGGGGTCGATCTGACCAGCTACGGCCCCGACCTGCCCGGCCGGCCGACGCTGGGGATGCTGGTCGAGCGCGTGCTGCGCCATGTGCCGGGGCTGGCGCGGTTGCGGCTGTCGTCCCTCGACTCGGTGGAGATTGACGACCGGTTATTAGACCTCATCACGGGCGAGCCGCGCGTCATGCCGCACGTCCATCTGTCCTTCCAGGCGGGCAACGATCTGATCCTCAAGCGCATGAAGCGCCGTCATTCTCGCGCGCAGGCGGTAGCGCTGGTCGAGCGGATCAAGGCGCGGCGCAACGTGGCGATCGGCGCGGACCTGATCGCGGGTTTCCCGACGGAGGACGAGGCGATGTTCACCGACACGCTGGCGCTGATCGACGATTGCGACATCGTGCACGCGCACATCTTCCCCTCCGCGGCCCGCGCGGGCACGCCGGCGGCCCGGATGCCGCAGGTGGCGCCCGAGCTGCGGCGCGAGCGCGCGGCACGGCTGCGGGCGGCGGCGGGAGCGCGCACGGCGGAGTGGCTACTGTCGCTTGTCGGCACCACACAGGCGGTGCTGGTGGAGCGACCCGGCGGCCGTGGCCATGCGCCGGGTCACGCCGAGGTCGCGCTGGATCGCCGGGCCGAGCCGGGCGAGGTGGCCGATGTGCGCATCATCGGCGCCACCGACACACATCTGATAGGCACCCCCGCATGACCGACCAGCGATCCTGGCATGACAAGCTGCTCGGCGGCTTCCGGCGCACCTCCGACCGGATCGTCGGCAACCTTGCGGGACTCGGCGGGGCGCGACTCGACGAGAACACGCTGGACGAGGTGGAGGAGGCCTTGATCGCGTCCGACCTCGGGCCGGCGACCGCGACGCGCATCCGCGAGCGGCTGGCCGAGGGCACGTTCGAGCGGAACATGGAGGAGCTGGGCATCCGGCTCGTCGTCGCCGAGGAGGTGGAGCGCGCGCTGGCGAAGGTCGCCAGGCCGCTGGCGATCGACGTCTTTCCCCGGCCACAGGTGATCCTAGTGATCGGCGTCAACGGGTCGGGCAAGACCACCACCATCGCCAAGCTGGCGCACCTGTTCGCCGAGCAGGACTATTCGGTGATGCTGGCGGCGGGCGACACGTTCCGCGCGGCGGCGATCGGGCAGCTGGCGACCTGGGCCGAGCGCGCGGGGGTGCCGCTGGTGTCGGGCAAGGAGGGCGGCGACGCGGCGGGCGTCGTGTACGAAGCGGTGAAGCAGGCGACCGCGACCGGCATCGACGTGTTGATCGTCGATACCGCCGGACGCCTGCAGAACAAGCGCGAGCTGATGGACGAGCTGGCCAAGATCCGGCGCGTGCTGGGGCGCCTCAACCCGGCGGCGCCGCACGACGTGGTGCTGGTGCTGGACGCGACCACCGGCCAGAACGCGCTCAACCAGATCGAGGTCTTTCGCGACGTGGCCGGGGTCACGGGACTGGTGATGACCAAGCTGGACGGCACCGCGCGCGGCGGCGTGCTGGTCGCGGCGGCCGAACGCTACGATCTTCCCATCCACGCGATCGGCGTTGGCGAAGGATTGGGCGACCTGCGGCCCTTCGACGCGCAAGAAGTGAGCCGCATCATCGCGGGCGTGGAAGGCGTGCGCAAGTGACGCGGACCTCCCCCGGCTTGCGGGTCGGCGTCGATTATGCGCCGCTGCTGGTATTTTTCGCGGTGAACTTCTTCGGGCCGGGCCTGCTGATGATGCGGCTGGTGGCGGCGTTCACGCCGTTACTGTCCGACATCGACCGGGTCGGCGCGCTGGTCATTGCGCGGGTGATCTGTGCCACCGCGGCGTTCATCATGGCGACCGTGATCGCGATCGTCGTGTCGCGGGTGAAGCTGGGGTCGGTGTCGCCGATGCTGTGGATCTCCGGCGTGCTGGTGGTCGTGTTCGGTGGGCTGACCATCTACTTCCACGATCCGCGTTTCATCCAGATGAAGCCGACCTTCGTCTATGCGATCTTCGCGGGCGTGCTGGCCTTCGGGCTCGCGACGGGGCGGCCGCTGCTGCAGGGGCTGCTGGAAGCGGCCTATCCGGGGCTGACGGCGGAGGGGTGGCGCAAGCTGACGCGCAACTGGGCGCTGTTCTTCGCCGGTATGGCAGTGCTGAACGAGCTGGTGTGGCGATCGACGAGCTGGAACGTCTGGGTGGGGTTCAAGCTGTGGGGCGCGATCCCGCTGACGCTGGGCTTCGCGCTCGCCAACGTGCCGATGCTGATGCGGCACGGGCTGGAAACGGGCGGCGGTACCGAAGACCTGCCGCCCGCTGACTGATCTTACCTGGCCACGGCCTCGTAACGGTGGCCGACGGCATCCCAATCGACAATGTCCCACCACGCCTTCAAGTAACCGGGGCGGTCGTTCTTGTAGGTAAGATAATAGGCGTGCTCCCACACGTCATTGCCGAGCAGGGGCGTACCCTTGTCGGCGGCGACGTCCATCAGGGGGTTGTCCTGGTTGGGGGTCGCGGTGACCTTGAGCGCGCCGCTGTCGTCGGCGATGAGCCACGCCCAGCCCGAGCCGAACTGGCCGACACCCTTGGCGTTGAAGTCTTCCTTCAGCTTGTCGAGACCGCCATAGGTCTCGATCGCCTCTGCGAGTTTGCCCGTAGGCTGGCCGCCGCCCTTCTTCATCGATTTCCAGAAGAAGTCGTGATTCCAATAGCCACCACCATTGTTGCGGATCAGCGGCGGCTGCGACGACACGGTGGCGAGGATGTCCTCGATCGACTTGCCCTCCAGCTTCGGATCGGCGGCGACGCCCTCGTTCAGCTTGTCGGTGTACGCCTTGTGATGCTTGTCGTGGTGAAAGGTCATCGTCTCCTTCGAGATGACCGGCTCCAGCGCGTCATAGTCGTAGGGCAGCGGGGGGAGTTCGAATGCCATGGGTAGCTCCGTCGCGGGTTGATGCTGGTTAACGTTTGGGGCCGGCAAACGGTCCCGGTCAGCTGTCCTTGCCGATCAGATCGTGGCGGCGCAAGGCGTGGCGGAGCTGATCGTAAGTCAATCCGAGCGCATCGGCAGTATTGCGCTGGTTGTGCCGGTTCTCCGCAAGTGTTCGGGACAATAGATTGCGTTCGAAGCAAGCAACCGCGTTCTTGAAGCCCGTGGGCGGGGGAGCGACCGAATCTGAAGTTTCGGATGCGGAAGTTGGCACCAGGTTGGCATCGGACGCCGCTGCCGGGGCGTGAGGCGACGCGAATGGGTCGAGTTCGATCGCATTCACGGCGCCGTCGCCCTCCCAGCGATAGACGGCGCGCTCGACCACGTTCCTGAGCTCGCGCACATTGCCCGGCCAGCGATAGGCGAGCAGTTGCTCGGTGGCGAGCGGGCCGAAGCCGGGCCAGCGCTCCCAGCCGATCTCCGCCGCCATGCGCCGGCCGAAATGCTCGGCCAAGACCATGATGTCCCCGGTACGGACGCGCAGCGGCGGCAGCGTCACCACCTCGAAGCACAGCCGGTCGAGCAGGTCCGAGCGGAACTGGTTGCGCGCGCACTTGTCGGGCAGGTGCTCGTTGGTCGCGGCGACGATGCGCACGTCGACGCGCAGCGGGCGCGACGAGCCGATGCGGGTGATCTCGCCATATTCGACCGCGCGGAGCAGCCGGTCCTGCGCGGCCATCGACAGGGTGCCGAGCTCGTCCAGGAACAGCGTGCCGCCGTCCGCCTCCTCGAACCGTCCCGCGCGCGCCTTGGTCGCGCCGGTGAACGCGCCCGCCTCGTGCCCGAACAGCTCCGCCTCGATCAGCGTCTCGGGCAGCGCGGCGCAGTTCATCACTACCAGCGGGTGATCCCAGCGCGGCGACAGGCGGTGGAGGCGCTCGGCGACCAGCTCCTTGCCCGTCCCACGCTCGCCGATCACCAGCACCGGGCGATCGAGCGCGGCGGCGCGGCTGGCGCGCTCCAGCGCGTCGAGGAACGCGCCCGACTGGCCGATGAACTGCGTCGTGCGCTCTACCATTGCCAACGGATGGCGCGAAATCCCAACGGTTGGCAAGTGTCACGAGCAGGCCCGCAGAGATAATCGCGCAAGTGTCTGTAATAACGCAGTTCCGCGACTTGGCACGGCGAATGCAATGACCGTGGCAAGCCGCCGGACCGGGCGGCTCCACACGATCAGGGAGTATTCATCATGGCCAAGAACAACCTCCGTCACACCGTCGCCGCGATCATCGGCACCGTGCTGCTGTCGGCCGCCTGCCTGGCCGGCGCGGTCGGGCCGGCGCAGCCGGGCGCGGGCAAGGCCGCCGTCGCGGTGGCAGCGCGGTTCGTCGCATGATAGCACTCGCACCCATCGAGCCCCGCCCGCTGCCGATGCCGGCGGGGCCGCCGAGAACACACAGGAGCAGTTTCGCCATGGGCATCTTTTCCCGGACCCGCGACATCGTCGCCGCCAACATGGCCGACCTGCTGGAAAAGGCGGAAGACCCCGCCAAGATGATCCGCATGATCATCCTGGAGATGGAGGAGACGCTGGTGGAGGTCCGCGCCTCCGCCGCGCGCACGATCGCCGACCAGAAGGAGATGCGCCGGCACATCGGCAAGCTGGACGGGCTGGCCGACAGCTGGACCGAGAAGGCTGAGCTGGCGCTGAGCAAGAACCGCGAGGACCTGGCCAAGGCGGCGTTGATGGAGCGGCAGAAGGCCACCGACATGGCCGACCAGCTGCGCGCGGAGACGGGCGTGCTGGATGACGCGCTGCGGGCCAGCGAGGAGGACATCGCCAAGCTGCAGAAGAAGCTGGGCGAGGCGCGCGCCAAGCAGGCCAATGTCCAGACCCGGCTGGAGAGCGCTAACAACCGCTACCGGCTGCGCGAGATGTATGCCGGACCGAAGACGGCGGAGGCGTTCAGCCGCTTCGACGTGCTGGAGCGCCGGGTTGATGACGCGGAGGGCCGCGCCGACGCGATGGGCCTGGGCAGCGTCAAGACCTTGGAGGAGGAGATCGCCGATCTGCGCCAGTCCGACCGCGTCGATGCGGACCTGGCGGCGCTGAAAGCGCGGCTGGGCAAGAAGGAGGGCTGACGCGATGGAAGACATTATCGGCGTGTCCGGCCTGGTCGCCATCCCGCTGGTGTGGATGGCCCTGCACTACATGACCAAGTGGCGGCAGGCGCCCAAGATCACGCCGGAGGACGAAAACCTGCTGGACGAGATGTTCAATCTCGCCCGCCGGCTGGAGGAGCGCGTCACCACCGTGGAGCGCATCGCCGCCGCGGATCATCCGGACTGGAAGCCGGGATTGAACCCCCCTGCGTCCGAAATCCCTTACCGCCTCGATCGGAGAAACTGACATGTCCGCTCGCACGACATTCTATCTCGACAAGGACCACAAGAAGGTTGGCGGCGTCTGCGCCGGCGTCGCCGACTATACGGGGATCGACGTGACCTTCGTCCGCATCGCGGCGGTGGTGCTGCTGTTCCTGACCCACGGCGTCCTGTTCGTCGCCTATTTCGCCGCCATGTGGTTCGCGCCGTGCAAGCCGACCGGACTGTACCAAGACCGCGAGGACGAGAAGTTCTGGCAGGGCGTCCGCACCAACGCCAGGCGATCGACCGCCGAGGTCCGGTCCAAGTTCCGCGAGCTGGACCGTCGGCTGGGCGACATCGAGACGCTGTACACCAGCCGCAACACGCAGCTGGCGGACGAGATCGACCAGCTGCGCTGAGCCGCCGCGAAGAGGGGAGCCACCATGTCCGACATCGCGCTGCTGATCCCGATCGCGGCGATCACCATCGGCCCGCTCAGCTGGGTCGCGAACAACTGGCTGCGCGTCCGGCACGGCCATCCGCCCGAGGCGTACAAGAGCCGCCGCGAGCGCCGCCGGAGTGCCGAGGACGCCGGGCTGGACGACGCGCGCAAGGTGCAGCTGCTGACGAGCGAGAACGAGGCGCTGACCGCCAAGCTCGCCCGGATGGAAGAGCGCATGGCGGTGATGGAGCGGATCGTCACCGATCCGGCGGAACGGACCGCGCGCGAGATCGACGCGCTGCGCTAGGAGCAGCAGACAGGGAGCAATGACGTGATCAACCCGCTGATCATCCCGATCCTGGGCATCTGCTGCGGCCTGCTCGCCATCTTCGGCGGGGTCGTGGTCAGGCCGTGGATCAAGTTCAAGGAGCGCCAGATGGAGCTGCAGGCGACGATGACGGCCGAGAAAGCCGCGCAATATGCCTCCCACGTCGAACGGCTGGAAAGCCGGGTGCGCGTGCTGGAGCGGATCGCCACGGACGGCGGCGCCGACCTGGCGCACGAGATCGAGCTGCTGCGCGACGCGCGGCCGCTGAACTAGAAGGGCAAGGACGCATGAACCCGTTCGAGATGGTGGTCGCGATCGTCTTCCTGGTGACGATTGGCCGGGTGCTGCAGGCGCGCTATCGGCACGGGGTTCCGGCCCCGGATGCCGAGGCCGGCGAGGCGATCCGGGCGCGCGAGGAGATCCGCGCGCTGAAGGAGCGCATCCAGGTGCTGGAGCGCGTGGTGACGGACAATCATGGCAGCCGCGACCTCGATGCCGAGATCGAGCGGCTGCGCGATAGGTAACCGGAGAACCGGCGATGGAGGCGGCGATGGCTGATCCAGTGGCATATGTGACGATGGCGACGGCGGCGCTGGCGGGGCTGGCGATGCTGACCGGCGCCGGACTGTCGGGCTGGCGCGGCTGGCTGCAGCTCAAGCGCGTGGAGCTGGAACGCACGGGCGCCGCGTCGGGCACGAGCGCCGGCGCGCGGATCGAGCTGGCGGACCTGCGCGAGCGGATCCGGAAGCTGGAGGCGATCGCGGCGGGGGTGGAGTTGTAGACCCTGCTGGTCAAGTACGGCGACATCGAGAATGAGGTGCGCGGCACGCTCCGTGCCTTCGGGCTGAAGCTGTCGGGCCGGATCGCTTCGGGACAGTTCGAGCAGCGTGCCATGGAGCTGGTTGAGGACCGACCGAGGCTCGCGGCCATGGTAAGGCCGATGCTCATCGCGCGGACCGCCCTTCGTGAACAATGCACCTTGCTGCACAAGATGCTGCTCGATGCCGTCGCCCGTGACGATACCTGCCGACGCCTCATGACCGTGCCGGGCGTCGGCGCGGTCACGGCCGTCACCTTCCTCGCCGTCATCGATGACCCGAGCCGCTTCCAGCACTCGCGATGTCGGTGCCCACCTCGGCATGACGCCGCGGAAGTATGCCAGCGGCGAGACGGATCGGAACGGCTCGATCTCCAAGACGGGCAACGCCCTGATGCGCACGACGCTCTACCAGGCCTCGCTGGCGCTACTGACGCGGTCGAAGCGGTGGTCGACGCTGAAGGCGTGGGGCATGGCCGTCGCGAAGCGGCGCGGGTTGCGCAGGGCCATCGTCGCGGTCGCGCGCAAGCTGGCGATCGTCATGCACCGCATCTGGGCCGACGGCACCGAGTTCCGTTGGACGCGCGAGGAAGCAACTGCATGACAGCCTGATCTCCGCACCACCTTCACCAGTTCCGCCGCAAGCGGGGGCAACCCGAGAGAACGAGGTCGAGGCGACTGCGCTGTAACCGGAGTGCCACCAGAGCCCGTCCGAGGTAGATAGCAGCCCTCGATCAGGCAGCGAACGACCCATGGTGAGGCGGCCTCGCGCCGACCTCGGACACAAGCTCGAACCTCGGAAGGCCCAATGTTGATACCGACCCGATCAGGCGCTCTGCCTGGTCGCGGCTAACGTCGCTTGCTCCTGCGGGAACGGCTTAGTCTACGGGAGAGCGGACCGGCGGATTTGGGAAAAGCGGGCTTAGCTCGTCGGCCCTTCCTCGCGGGTGCACGTATAACCTCCCATCGGATCATGCTTCGAGATCGGCTTCTGTGCGGTGCAACGCCTCAAGTTTCCGAACATAGACATGGCCAATGAACGAAGAGCTGTAGTCGCTTCGCCGTAGTATGAGGCCCCTGCCAAAAACTCGCTTCTGTAGGAAGCGATTTGAGAAGATGTAAGACGGCTACATTTCGTGAGAGTCGCGGTAATCGCCCTTTCGCCACGTTGCCAATCCGCATCGGAGCTAGGCTTGCTTTGGTAAGCTGTATAGCCGCCAAGAACACAGGAGTTTGGCATTTTTGAGGCAGTCGGAAAGGAGAACGTTCTGCTAAGTGAACCGCCTTTATCTTCATATTGGATGGTTAATTGACCATCCGCAGATGACCAAGTTAGCCGAGCTATCGCGATACAAGGTGCATAATGTAACACTGCTACGGGCGGATCACGCGCGATGCAGTCTTCACGCTCCAATCTGAATGGGCCGTAGGCAGCAACGGGCTTCCTTTGCAGATCGCGAAGAATGTAATCTTGGGCGAGGAAGGCAAGCAAAGCGAACATTCAGCGAGGCTATATGCGCACACCACCGTTCGCAAGCCGAGTCGCCCGCCGTTGAACGTGAGAGTCTGCACGTGGGCGTCAGGCTGTCGGCAGCTTTCCGCTTGCGGCGGGGACCGCAATCACACAAGCGGTTGCACACGCGGATGGTGACGGCTGCTCGCGACACGATGGGGTGTGGAAGGTAAAAGCGACCTCCCCTCTAAGCTGAGCGTCGAAGGCAGCGGGACCCGGCTCAAGGCCGGGGTGACGGAGGTAGCGGGGATGACGGACGGAAGGGCGGGGATGACGCGAAGGTGGCGAGCGCCTACCTGCCATCCATGACCACCCTCCCCGACATCCATGACGAATATGCCTTCCTCGACGCCGATGACCGTTATCGTCTGCTGATCGACCTGGGGCGGGAGCTGGAGGCGATGCCGACGGCGTTGAAGACGGACGCGACGCTGGTCAGGGGGTGTTCGGCGTCGGTGTGGGTGTATGCGACGCAGGCCGCCGACGGGACGCTGCACTTCCTGGCGGACAGCAATGGCGGGATCACCAAGGGGCTGGTCGCGCTGGTGCTGCTGGTCGTGCAGGATCGGGCGCCGGGCGACATCCTGGCCACCGACATCGAGGGCGCGCTGGCGCCGTTCGACCTCACGCGGCAGCTGAGCTCGAACCGGACGCAGGGGTTGCCGAACATGATCGCGCTGGTGCGGGAAACGGCGGGACGGCTAAAAGAGGCAGAGGGCAGCAGGCAGCAGGCAGCAGGCAGCAGGTAGCAGGACGCCAGCCCTCGCTGCTACTCGCGACCCGCTGCCTGCTGCC
>CAXTWJ010000067.1:0-435 GCA_964247925.1 uncultured Sphingomonas sp. | reverse complement strand
CGCCGCGTCGGCGGCGCCGGGCTTGAGGTCCGGGTGATTCTCCTTCGCCAGCGTGCGCCACGCCGCCTTGATCGCGTCGAAGGTGGCGTCACTTTCCAGCCCGAGGACGGCGAGCGCGCGCATCTCGTCGCGGCTGCGCGTGCCGTCGCCGGGGCCGCCCCAGCCATAATGCTTCGCGTGGGCATAGCCGTCCTGCGTCTGGCGATCGGCCGCCTCGCGCGCGGCGGCCTCCTCGGCGGACAGGCCCGCGAAATAGTCCCAGCCGCGATTGTACTCGGCGGCATGGTCGGTGCAGAACCACCAGCGCTCGGGATTGTTGGGCGACTTGGGCGCGGGACAGGTGCCGGGCTGCTCGCAGCCGTGCCGGGCGCACAGCCGGACGCGCGTCGCTTCGGAGGTGGCGCCATAGCCGCGCCAGCGGGGGAAGCCCCAGTC
>CAXTWJ010000066.1:8044-10670 GCA_964247925.1 uncultured Sphingomonas sp. | reverse complement strand
CCGACACGTCGATGATCGAGATCGGCTTGCCGTCGCCGGGCAGGCGGAAGATGCGCTGGAGGAACCCCGCCATCGTGTCCGCGACCAGCATCCCGGAGAACATGAAGCCATAGCGCGGGTCGGACTTGATCTCCTCGATCTTGGTCTTGAGCCGCAGGTACGGCGCGGTGTCGCCCGCGCGGTCCATCTTGCCCATCTCCAGACTGATCGTGCTGGTCAGGTCGGACAGGAGATAGGGGATCGGCGCATCGACGGTCAGCTTGGCGATCTCCTGCCCCAGCCGGCTCTTGGCGCGCGCGATCAGCAGGCATTTGGCCAGGATGTCCGCGTCGATCTGCCGCTCGGACCCCGAGGTGGTGAGAAAGACCTCGCAATGTTCCTCGAAGTTCATCAGCCAGTACGGCATCTGCAGGTTGGACACGTCGTAGAGCGCGCCGTTGGTCTTGAACGCCGCCGAATATTCGCCGTGCGGATCGATCATCACGATATGGCCCTGTGGCGCGAGGTCGCAGATCTTGTGCAGGATCAGCGCCGCCGACGTCGATTTGCCCGTGCCGGTCGAGCCGACCAGCGCGAAATGCTTGCCCAGCATCGAATCGACATACAGCGCGCCGCGGATGTCGGTGGTCGGATAAACGTTGCCGATCTGGATGTGCGCGCGGTCGTCGGCGGCATAGACCTGCTTCAGGTCGGCGGTGGTGACGGGGAACACCTCCGCGCCGGGCGACGGATAGCGGGTGACGCCGCGGCGGAAATTGTAGAGCTTGCCCGTCAGCCGTTCCTCGTCGCCCTCGCCCAGGAAGTCGATGTCGGCGGCGATCGCGGTGCCGTGCGCGTCGAGCAGCTCCACCGAGCGGACGTTGGCGACGATCCAGGCCGGGCCGACGCGCATCTTGATCTGGCAGCCGACCTGGCCCGCGGCGGCCGCGACCGGGTCCACGTCCTGCGCCGCCGCCTCCAGCGCGGGCCGATCGAGCAGCACGCGGCTGGCCGAGCCCGCGATCGACAGCACCACGCCGATCGGGCTGGACCCGATGACGGTGGGCGCGAGCGCGGCGGGCACGGGGTCGAACGTGGTGAAGCGCGGCATCTCGGTCATCGAACGATCCTGTCAGGTTCGCCCCCGCCTAGCGGGCCGAGCGTAAAGATCGCGTGAGGAGCAGCTCACCCCTTTGGACGATCAGAACCGCCGGGCGAGCGCCCCCGCCGCCCAGCCGAGCAGCACCGACAGCGCCACCGCCGTCAGCCCATACAGGATCTGCGACCGCTCCGCCGCGCGCGCCACGAACCGCTCGAACCCGGCCTTCTGGATGTCGATGCCCGTGGTCGCCGCCGCCAGCACGCGCCCGTCGCGGATCAGAAAGGTCTCCGCCGTGAACCGTCCGACCGGCACGCGCGCCGGGATGGTCACGCGCGCCCGGTACAGCACGCCGCCGGTGATGGAGACCGCGCCCGGGGCGGCATAGTACAGCCCGGCGCGGCGGCGGAGATCGACCAGCCCGCGCTGGAACCGCTCCTGCTCGTCCGCCGGCGCGCTGGACGCGGGGGCCAGCTGGCGCGCGTCCAGCCCGAGCTCGTAAATCGCGCGCGTCCGGTCATCGACGACCCGCTCGACCGGCCGCGACGAAGCGATCGCGTAGAAGGAGGGCGCCGAGCTGTAGCGCAGCCGGTCGGCATTGATCCACAGCCCCGCGACCTTCTCCTTCTCGCGCACCAGCACCGACTGGGTCGGCCCCTTGACCACCACCACCACGTCGACCGGGCGCTTGTCCGACGGCAGCCGCCCGCCGGGGTACAGGATCGCGCCGAACAGCAGCAGGTCGGCGCCGGTGAACGAATAGACGATACGCACCGTGCGCTGCGACACGTCGGGCACCAGAACGGGTTTCGCCTGGGCGGTCAGCAGCAGCGGGGCTAGCAGGGCCGCGCGCCTCACGCCGGTTCGACCGAGAACAGCTCGGCGGGCCGCCACACCAGCCCCAAGAGGATGCGCGCGCCCACCAGCAGCACCATGACGGCGAGCAGCAGCCGGAGCCATTCCGGCCTGACCCGCCCCGCGATCCGTACCCCACCTGCGCGCCCACGACAGACCCGATCAGCAACAGGCCCGCCAGCACGATGTCCACCGCGCGCGTCGTGGTGGCGTGGATCATCGTCGCGGCGGCCGTCACGAATAGGATCTGGAACAGGCTGGTCCCCACCACCGCGCCCGTCGCCATGCCGAGCAGATAAATCATCGCCGGCACCAGGATGAAGCCGCCACCGATGCCCAGCAGCACCGTCAGCACCCCCGTCGCGAAGCCGAGCAGCAGCGGCGCCAGCGGCGAGATGTACAGGCCCGATCGGCGGAACCGCGTCCGGAACGGCAGCGCCGCGACCAGCGGGTGGTGCCGTCGCTTGGTCGGCCGCGCCGTCTCGCCGCGTCGCGCCAGCCCGATCGCGCCGAGCGACTCGCGCGCCATCAGCCCGCCGATCGAGCCGAGCAGCAGGACGTAGATGATCGCGATGACCGTATCGAGCTGCCCCGCCGCCTGCAGCAGCCGGAACGCGCCCGCGCCCGCGATGCTGCCGACCAGCCCGCCCGCGACCAGCACGACGTGACGCCCCCGCAGGTGCTCGGGGTCCA
>CAXTWJ010000066.1:0-8034 GCA_964247925.1 uncultured Sphingomonas sp. | reverse complement strand
GACCAGCACCGCGCCCATCTTCACGTCCACGCCGCCCCGCCGCCAGTGCGCGGCCACGCCCGACACGCTGGCCCCCGTCACCTGGCTTGCCGCCGATGCCGCGGCGACGGTGGGCGGGATGCCATAGATGATGAGCAAGGGCGTCGTCAGGAACCCGCCGCCGACCCCGAACATCCCCGACAACAGCCCGACACCGCCGCCCAGCAACACGATCACGAGCGCGTTCACCGACAGGTTGGCGATGGGCAGGTACAGGTCCACGGCCGCCCTGTTACCGCGCGCCCGGGAACGCGACCAGTCGGCCCGCGAAAGGAGTTGCGCCGCGCCCGGCACGCTCTAGCGTGTAACATGGATCAGCATGGGGAGGCGGTCGATGCGGGGCGCGTGGCGGATGGCGGTGCTGGCGCTCGCGGTGGCGCCGATCGCGGCGTTCGGCGACGATGCCCCGCGTGTCGTGTTCGCGCAGCCCGGTGTCGGCAACGGCGCGATCGAGCGGTTCACCGTACGCTTCAGCCAGGCGATGGTGCCGTTGGGCGACCCGCGCGCGGCGGCACCGCTGACCACCGGCTGCGCGGGTCAGGGCCGCTGGGTCGACGGTCAGACCTGGGTGTTCGACTTCGCGGCGCCGCTGGCGGGCGGGACGCAGTGCAAGTTCGATCCGGTCGCCAAGCTGCGCAGCGTCGCTGGCTATGAGTTGGCCGGGCAGAGCAGCTTCACCGTCGATGCCGGCGGCCCGGTCGCGCGCGCGGTGCTGCCCGGGCAGGACGGCGAGGAGATTGAGGAGGATCAGACCTTCCTGGTCGCCGCCAACATGGCGCCGACCCGCGAGTCCGTCGCCCGGAACGCCTATTGCGCGGTGGATGGCGTGGGCGAGAAGATCCCGGTCGACGTGCTGGCACCCGATCTGCCCGGCCGCCTGCTCGGCGCGATGGGGACGACCCGCTGGCCGGTGCGCTCCTTCCTGGAGAATGCCGGGCTCCCGTCCGACCTGCCCGCCGGCACCGCCGACCGCGCGCGCGCAACGGCGAACCTCGTCGCGCTCCGATGCCACCGGCCGCTGCCCCCCGGGCGCGAGATGGCGCTGGTCTGGGGCGCCAGCATCGTCGGCGCGGGCGGCAAGGCGGCGGGCGCGGATCAGCGGTTCGACTATACCGTCCGCAAGCCGTTCGCCGCGCGCTTCGAATGCACCCGCGTCAACGCCGCCGCCGGCTGCAACCCGGTCGAGAAGGCATTCGTGCGCTTCACCGCGCCAATTCCGATGAGCGCGGCGCAGCAGATCCGCGTCGCGCTGCCGGACGGCAGGACAATCGCGCCGACGTTCAGCAAGGACGAGGGGAAGGCCGCGACGATCAGCGACGTGTCGTTCGCCGCGCCGCTGCCGTTCGCGACCGCCGCGACGATCACGCTGCCCGCCGACGTGCGCGACGAGAGCGGGCGCGCGCTGACCAACGCCGAACGCTTTCCGCTGGCCGTGCGCTTTGATCAGGCCCCACCGCTGGTGAAGTTCGCGGCCGGCTTCGGCATCCTCGAAGCCAGGGTGGGCGGCGTGCTGCCCGTCACCGTGCGCAACGTCGAGCCCGCGTTGCAGGGGCGCAACATGGCGGTCGCGGGCCGCTCGATGCGCGTCGATGGCGACGGCAAGGTCGCCGAGTGGCTGCGTACCGTCGACAAGGCGGACGAGGAAGAGTTCACGCCCATCAAGAAGGGCGACGACGTCACCGGCTACATCAATCACACCGGCGACAAATCCATCCTGCCCGCCGGTCAGGGCACCGCGATGCAGGTCGCGCTGCCGGGCAAGGGCCGCGACTTCGAGGTGGTCGGCATCCCGCTGACAAAACCTGGTTTCTATGTCGTCGAGCTGGCGAGCCCGGTGCTCGGCCGCTCGCTGCTCGGCCGCAACGCGCCGCGCTATGTCGCGACGGCGGCGCTGGTCACCAACATGGCGGTGCATTTCAAATGGGGCCGCGAGCGCAGCCTTGCCTGGGTGACGTCGCTCGACACCGGCAAGCCGGTCGCGAACGCGGTCGTGACGGTGACGGACAGCTGCTCAGGGACCGTGCTGGCGCACGGCATCACCGACCGGTCGGGCGGCGTGCTCGCACCCCGCGGCCTGCCCGAGCCGTCGAGCGGCGGCAGCTGCGAGGGCGAGGAAACGCCGTTGATGATCTCCGCGCGCGCCGGCGACGATTACTCGTTCACGCTGACCAGCTGGAATAGCGGCATCGCGCCCTACGACTTCGACCTACCTTATGGTTATGAGGCCAAGGACACGATTCTCCACACCGTGTTCGACCGCGCGCTGGTGCGCCAGGGCGAAACGATCCACATGAAGCACATCCTGCGCGCGCCCGTCGGCGCGGGCTTCGCGATGGCGCCGGGCTTCACCGGTACGCTGCACCTGGTCCATCGCGGATCGGACACGGTGTTCGACCTGCCGCTCACCATCGGTCGCAGCGGCACGGGCGAGACGAGCTGGACGGCGCCGCAGGGCGCGCCGATGGGCGATTACGACCTGCGCGTCGAAGTCGGCGACAGGACGATCGACACCGGGCAGAGCTTTCGCCTCGACGAGTACAAGCTCCCCACCATGCGCGCGACGGTCACCGGGCCGAAGGCGGCGGCGGTGCGCCCGAAGCAGATGCCGCTCGACCTGTTCGTCGGCTATCTGTCGGGCGGCGGCGCGTCCAACCTGCCGGTCGATGTCCGCGTCGGCTGGTTCGCGCACGAGGCGGTGCCGGACGGTTATGAGGGTTATACTTTTGGCGGCGCTGACGTGGCCGAGGGCGTCAAGCCGCTGGACGGCGACGGTGACGACCGGCCGACGTCCCTGCCCCCGACGCAGACGCTGCCCGCGACGCTGGGCGGTTATGGAACCGCGCATCAGGTGGTCGATGTTCCCGCGCTCGACCGACTGGCCGACATGCAGGTCGAGATGGACTATGAGGACGCGAACGGCGAGACGCTGACCGCGTCGAAGATTATCCCGATCTTTCCGGCCGCCGTGCAGATGGGCGTCAAGACCGATGGCTGGCTGATGAAGCAGGACGACCTGCGCCTGCGTTTCGTGGCCCTCAATGTCGATGGCGAGCCGATCCGCGGGCAGAAGGTCAGCGTCGCGCTCTACAGCCGCCAGGTGCTGACCGCGCGACGGCGGCTGATCGGCGGTTTCTACGCCTATGACAATCAGATGAAGACGACGAAGTTGGACGCCGCCTGCACCGCGACAACGGACGCGCAGGGGTTGGCGCAGTGCCAGGTCGATCCGGGCGTGTCGGGCGAGGTCTATGCGGTCGCGACCACGACCGACCGCGACGGCAATGTCGCGCGCGCGGTCAAGTCGGTGTGGCTGGCGGGCGACGACGAATGGTGGTTCGGCGGCGACAATGGCGACCGCATGGACGTCGTCCCCGAGCAGCTGAGCTACAAGGCGGGCGAGACCGCGCGCTTCCAGGTGCGGATGCCCTTCCGCCACGCGACCGCGCTGGTGACGGTCGAGCGCGAAGGCGTGCTGTCGAGCTTCGTCACCGAGCTGGACGGCACCGACCCGGTGGTGTCCGTGCCGATGCCCGGCAGCTACGCGCCCGACGTGTTCGTGTCGGTGATGGCGGTTCGCGGGCGGCTGGAGCCGGGCTGGGGCGGCTGGTTCCATCGGCTGGGCGAGAAGCTGGGCATCGTCGCCAGGCGCGAGCCCGCGCCCGAGCCGACCGCGCTCGTCGACCTGTCCAAGCCGTCCTATCGCCTGGGCATCGCCAAGGTGAAGGTGGGCTGGGAGGCACATCAGTTGCAGGTGGCCGTCAAGCCGGACGCCCCGCGCTATGACCCGCGGGAAACGGCCGGCGTCACGATCCAGGTGCGCGGTCCCGACGGCAGGCCGGCCCGATCGGCGGACGTGGCGTTCGCGGCGGTGGACCAGGCGCTGCTGCAGCTGGCGCCCAACCCCAGCTGGGACGTGCTAACGGCGATGATGGGCGAGCGGCCGCTGTCGGTGCTCACCTCCACCGCGCAGATGCAGGTGGTCGGCAAGCGCCATTATGGCCGCAAGGCGGTGGAGGCCGGCGGCGGCGGTGGCGGCGATCAGGCCGCGCTCAACCGCGAGAACTTCCAGCCGGTGCTGCTGTGGCGCGGCCACCTCGCGCTCGACGCGGCCGGTCGCGCGCGTGTCAGCGTGCCGCTGTCCGACGCGCTGTCGTCGTTCAGGCTGGTCGCGATCGCGACGGACGGCGCCGACCGGTTCGGCACCGGCACCGCCGACATCCGCACCGCGCAGGACCTGTCGGTCTATGCCGGCCTGCCGCCGCTGGTGCGCGAGGGCGACTGGTATGCGGCCGGCTTCACGCTCCGCAACGGCTCGGCGAGGCCAATGACCGTCACGGCCAGCGTCAACGTCTTTCCGCGCGTCGCGCAGGGCCGACCGCTGACCGTCACCATCCCGGCGGGTGGGGCCGCGCCGGTGGCGTGGAATCTGACGGCGCCGCTCGGCCTCACCTCGCTACGCTGGCAGGTGTCCGCGCGCTCGGCGGACGGCAAGGCGGCCGACCAGCTGACCGTGACGCAGGGCGTGGCGCCGGCGGTGCCGATCGAGACATGGGCCGGCGTGCTGACGCAGGTAAGCGGGCAGTCCCTGCCTGTGGCGCCGCCCGCCGGCCCGCTGCCCGGGCGCGGCTCCGTCGATATCCAGCTGGCGGACACGGTGGCGCCGCCACTGGCGGGGGTCAGGCAGTTCATGGCGGCCTATCCGTACACCTGCTTCGAACAGCAGCTGTCGCGCATCGTGGCGCTGGACGACAGGGCGGGCTGGAACGGACTGGCGGGCGCGATACCCACCTACCAAGCGCCCGACGGGCTGCTTCGCTATTGGCCGAGCGGGTCGCTCGACGGATCGGAGGCACTCACCGCCTATGCCTTGCAGATGACCGCGGACGCGGGCCTACCCATTCCCGAGGCATCACGCGCGAAGATGGTCGAAGGCCTGAAGGCGGTGCTGGACGGCCGCGTCCGGCACGAGACCTATGGCGACGTGCGGGTGCAGCGGCTCGCCGCGTTCAACGCGCTGGCGCACGCCGGTGCCGCGAGCCCGGCGATGCTGGGGCAGATCGGATTGACGGTGCGCGAGATGCCGACCGCGTTCCTGGCCGACTATCTGGTCTCGCTCGATCACCTGCCGCTTGCCAATGCGCAGGCGCTCAAGGGCGCGGCCGAGAGCGAACTCAGGGGGCGACTGGTCTTCGAGGGCACGCGCCTCGATCTGGGCGACGGACCCAACCAATATTGGTGGATAATGTCGTCGTCGGACGAGGCCGCCGCGAAGGTCTCCATCGCGACGCTGGGCCGCCCCGGCTGGCAGGACGACGCCGCGCGCATCATGACGGGCGTGGCGCAGCGCCAGATGCACGGGCGGTGGGACACCACCACCGCCAACGCGTGGGGGACGGTGGCGGTCGAGAAGTTCGCGAGGCTCTACCCGGCGAGCACGATCACCGGGCGCACGGTGCTGCAGCTGGGCGCACTGACGGTGACGAAGGGGTGGCCGCTGGCGCCGGCGGCACGGTCGGCATCCTTCCCGTTGCCGGCCGCGCCGATGCCGCTAATGCTGCGGCAGGAAGGTAGCGCGGGGCCGTGGGCGAGCATTTATGTCCGCGCCGCCGTGCCGCTGCGCGCACCGCTGTTCGCGGGTTACAAGCTGTCGCGTGCCGTGACGGTGGTGCAGGCGCGCAATCCCGGGCGGCTGACGCGCGGCGACGTGCTGCGCGTCACGCTGACGGTGGATGCGTCGGCCGAGCGCAACTGGGTGGTGGTCAACGACCCGATCCCGGCGGGCGCGACGATCGTCGGCGACCTGGGTGGCCAGTCCAAGCTGCTGCGCGAGGGCGAGACCTCGTCGGGCGGCAGCTTCGGCGCGCTGATCGGCGGCAAGCCGTACATCGTCGAGTCGGGCGCGCAGCCCGCCTATGTCGAGCGTGGCAACGACAGCTGGCGCGGCTATTTCAGCTGGGTGCCGGCGGGCCGGTTCGTGGTCAGCTACACCATGCGGCTGAACGGCGCGGGGCGGTTCAGCCTGCCGCCGACGCGGGTGGAGGCGATGTACTCGCCGTCGATCCGCGCGCAGGTGCCCAATGCGCCGGTGGTGGTGGCGCAGCGGTGAGGTTCGGCACGCTCATGCCAATCCACCCCCGCGCAGGCGGGGGCCCAGACTCCGGCCGGTGAGGATGGAGGGCAGCGCTTCACCACCGGCGTCATCGCAGCTGGGCCCCCGCCTTCGCGGGGGTAGAGCATGGGTGTTGGTGCTCGCCCTCGTCCTGTTCGGCATCCTCTACGTCGGTACCTATCCGCCGCCGCTGCCCTCCTACGCTGCCGTGCGCGCGCATTGGCGGCCGTCGGAGGCGTGGCTGTACGACCGGCACGGCGCCCTGCTCGATTCGTCGCGCGTCGATTTCGCGCGACGACGGCTCGCCTGGACGCCGCTCGACCGGGTGGCGCCGGTTGTGCGCGACACGATCCTAGGCGCGGAGGATCATCGCTTCTTCGGCCACGGCGGCATCGACTGGCTGGCGCTCGCGGGCGTGTTGCGCGCCCGGTGGCACGGGCAGCCGTCGCGCGGGGCGAGCACGCTGTCGATGCAGGTCGCGGCGTTCCTGTCGCCCGACCTCGCCCGGCCCGGCGCGCGGGGATGGCGCGACAAGCTGCGCCAGATGCGCGCGGCGCGGGCGCTCGAGGCGGGGTGGAGCAAGGATCAGATCCTGGAAGCCTATCTCAACCTCGCCGGCTATCGCGGCGAGGCGCAGGGGATCGGCGCCGCGGCACTCGGTCTGTTCGGCAGGACGCCCGATACGCTGAGTCGCGACGACGCGCTGCTGCTCGCCGCGCTGCTGCCCGACCCGCGGGCGGATGCCGCCGGGGTGGCGCGGCGCGCGTGCGGGCTGTCGCGCGACACCGACTGCCGGCGCTTCCCGGCGCTCGCCGCGTCGATGCTGGGGCCGGCCCGGTCGCTACAGCTGGACCCGGGGCTGGCGCCACACCTGGCCGATCGCCTGCTGACGCGGGCGGGCCTGCGGGTCAGGACGACGCTCGACGCGGGGGTGCAACGCTATGCGATCGCGGCGCTCCGGCGGCAGCTGCAGGGACTCGGCGGCACCCGGGCCCGCGACGGGGCCGTGGTCGTCGTCGATAACGCGAGCGGCGACGTGCTCGCCTATGTCGGCGGCATCAGCGGGGCGTCCACCGCGCCGGCGGTGGACGGCGCGCGGGCGTACCGGCAGGCGGGCTCGACGCTGAAGCCGTTCCTGTACGCGCAGGCGATCGAGCGCGGCTATCTGACGCCGGCGTCGATCCTGGACGATTCGCCGGTGCAGCTCGACACGGCGTCAGGGCTCTATGTGCCGCAGAATTACGACCGGGGGTTCAAGGGGCCGGTGTCGGCGCGCACCGCCTTGGCGGGGTCGCTCAACGTGCCCGCCGTGCGCACGCTGCTGCTGGTCGGGGTGGAGCCGTTCCGGGACCGATTATGGGACCTGGGCTATCGCGGGCTGGTCGAGGACGGCGCCTATTACGGCTTCTCCCTCGCGCTCGGCTCGGCGGAGGTGACGCTCACGGAGCAGGTGGCCGCCTATCGGGCGCTGGCGACCGGCGGGCGCTGGGCGCCGTTGCGCGTCCTCGCCGGCGCGCCGCATGTGCCGTCCCGCGCGATCACCACGCCAGCGGCGGCATGGCTGGTCGGTGACATCCTATCCGACCCGAACGCGCGGGCGGCGACGTTCGGGCTCGACTCGGCCTTGCGCTTGCCCTTCTGGGCGGCGGCCAAGACGGGGACGTCCAAGGCGATGCGCGACAACTGGTGCATCGGCTTCACCCGCCGCTTCACCGTCGGCGTGTGGGTGGGGAATGCCGAGGGCGACCCCATGCGGGCGGTGTCGGGGACGAGCGGCGCGGCGCCGGTGTGGCGCGACATGATGACCGCGCTCGGCGGCGATGCCGCGCCTGCCCCGCCGCCGGGCATCGAGCGCCGCGCCGTGCGCTTCTCCGCAGGAACGGAGC
>CAXTWJ010000065.1:7578-10723 GCA_964247925.1 uncultured Sphingomonas sp. | reverse complement strand
GGGTCGAGCGGGTTCCAGCCGGCGGTCGGGTGCGCGCCCGGCTCGGCGGGGCTGAAATGGCGCGGCGCCGGCGCGCCCGGTGCCGTGGGCGCGAAGCCGGTGGCGGGTGCGAACGCCTGTTGCAGCAGGTGCGCGGCGGCCTGATGGCGCACGGCGAACCCGGCCTGAAATCCTTCAGACATAATCGTCGTCGCCGCCGCCCATCTGGATCGTGCCGTCCTTGGCCAGGCCGCGCGCGATCGCGATCATCGCCTTCTGCGCCTCCATCACCTCGGCCAGCTTGGTGGGCCCGCGCGCCTCCATCTCGTCGCGAATGCCGTCGGCGGCGCGCGCGCTCATGCAGCCCAGGATGCGGGTGCGGCTGTTCTCGTCCACGCCCTTCAGCGCCTTGACCAGGATGTCGCCATCGACGTTGCGGATCAGCGTGCCCAGGTTCTTGTCGTCCATCTCCAGCAGGTTCTCGAAGACGAACATCGCTTCCTCGATCTGCCGGGCGACCTCGCGGTCCAGCTTGAACAGCTTGGGCATGACGCGGTCGCCCGTCGCCTTGCGCGTCGCCGACAGGATGCGGCCCGCCTCGCGCGTGCCACCCAGCGTCACGCCCGCCTTGGCGCCGCCGCCGGTGCGGTTGGCGAGCACGGTCTTCAGGCACTCCACCGCCTCCGGCGTGATCGGGCCGAGCCGTGCCACGCGGTGCAGGATCTCCGGCTGCGCCGCGTCGGGCAGCAGCTCCAGCACCTGGCCCGCGACGGCGGGATCGAGGTTCGCGATCAGCACGGCGGCGATCTGCGGGTGTTCCTTTTCGATCATCTGCGCGATCTCGGTCGCATCCATCCAGCTCAGCAGCTCCAGCTCGCACTGGGCGTCGGGCGGGGTGATGCGCGCGAGCACGCTGTCCGCCTTGGCGGGGCCGAGCGCGCGGCTCATCACCGCCTCGATCTTGGGGCGGGGGTCGAACGAGATGGAGGAGCGTTCGCGGGCGCGGTCGGCGAAGTCGGCCAGCACCGCCTCCACCTCCGCTTCCGACACGTCGGCGACCGCGAACATCGCGGTGCCCAGCGCGCGGACCTCGTCGGGCTCCAGCTTCTGCAGGATGGCGGCGGCCTCTTCCTCGCCGACCAGCATCATCAGCACCGCGGCGCGCTCGACGCCGGTGTAGCTGCGCTGGACGGCCGTCACTTGCCCTCGGCCTTGATCATGTCGCGCACGGCCAGCGCCGCGCGGGCGGGGTTGTCGCGGGTGAAGCCGCGCACCGCGCCGATGCGGTCATCGACGCGCATCCCGCCGCCCAGCTGGTCCAGCCCGACCGCGGGCGCCACGGTGACGCCGTCGGGCCCGGCGATCAGCTGGCCGCCCGCCGGCGCGGCCTCGTCGCGCTTCTTCATCAGCGCCTTGGACAGCGGGCGCACGCCCAGGAACAGCACCAGCAGCGCGATCAGGATGGCGGTGGCGTTGCGCGCCAGCACGGGCAGCCAGGCGTTGTCGTACCACTTCGCGCCCGTCGTCGCCGTGTCGTCGGCGCCGGCGAACCTGCGGGAGATCACCGTAACCTGGTCCTGCCGGCTCGCGTCGAAGCCGACCGCGCTCTTCACCAGGTCGGTCACCTGTTGCACCTCCGCGCCCGAGCGGCGGCCCTTGTCGGGATCGCGCAGCAGCACCGCGACCGACAGCCGCTTGATCGCGCCCGGCGCGTTGCGGGTGACGGATACTTCCTTGCCCAGGTCATAGGCGCGCTGGAACTGGTCGGACTGCTTGTCCGGGTTGACCCCGGGGCCGCCCGCGACCGGCGGCTTGTCGCCCCCCCCATAGCCACTGGCACCCACGGCGGCCTGCGGCGTGGTCAGCGTGCTGGCGGGTGGCGGCGTGTTGGAGAGCGCGCCGGGGATGCCGCCGGGCGCGGTGGCCGCGCCGTCCTTCTGGTTGCCGGTCCAGTTGCCCGTCTCGGCCCTGAGCGCGCCCTGCTTGTCATAGCTCTCGCGCGTCGCCTGGGTCTCGTCCAGATTGACGTCCGCCTGCACCTCGGCGGTGAAGTTGCCCGCGCCGTAGAGCGGGGTCAGCAACTGGGTGAGCTGCGTGCGGACCTTGTCCTCCACGCGCCGCTGGACGTCCAGCCGCGCGTCGCCCGCGTCGGGGCTGCCGCCCTTGGTCAGCAGCGCGCCGAGCTGATCGACGATCGTCACCGCGTCGGGCTTCATGCCCGGCACCGACGACGCGACGAGGTTGATGATGGACGACACCTGCGCGTCGCTGAGCGACCGCCCCCCCTGCAGCTTCAGGATGACGCTGGCCGACGGCGCGGCGTTGTCGCGGACGAACACCGATGCCTCGGGCGTGGCGAGGTGGACACGCGCCTCGGCGACCGCGTCGATCTCCTGGATCGAGCGCGCCAGTTCGGTCTCGCGCGCCTGGCGCAGCCGCTCGCCCTCGACCGCGCGGCTGACGCCCATCGGCAGCTGGTCGAGGATCGCGTAACCGCCGGGCGCCGCCTTGGGCAGCCCCTGGCCCGCCAGCAGCATCCGGGCGCGCGAATAGTCCTCCTCCGCCACCGTCAGCGCGCCGGTGCCGTCGTCGACCTTGGACGCGATGCCCGCCTGCGTCAGCGCGGACGAGACCGCGGCCTTGTCGGCGTCGGGCAACCCGGTGAACAGCGTGCGCTGCGTCGGCGTCGAGAGGGTCATCCAGGCGAGCGCGGCGGCCGCGATCAGCCCGATCATCAGCGCCATCGGCAGCGAGCGCCGCACCGCCGGCTGGGCCAGCAGCCCGCGCACCTGCGTCAGGGGATTGGCGAAACGCTCCGCCAGAACGGGCGCGGTAGGGATGAGGGCGTTGTTCATGGATTACACCGGCATCGACATAATGTCTTTGTACGCGGCCAGGATCTTGTTCCTGACCTGCAAAGTCGCCTCGAACCCGACGGACGCCTGCTGACGCGCGAGCATCACCTTGGCGATGTCCACCGTCTCGCCGCGCTCGTAGCTTTCGGACAGGCGCGCGGCCTCGTTCTGGCCGTCGTTCACGCCCTTCAGCGCGTCCGTCATCGCATCGGCGAAGCTCGCTGGCTTCGTCGCGGCCGGCGCCGCGCCGGGGCCCCGACCGCCGGCGCGGCGCCGCGCCGCGTTGCGCGGCAGGGATTGGGGCCCCCTCG
>CAXTWJ010000065.1:0-7568 GCA_964247925.1 uncultured Sphingomonas sp. | reverse complement strand
GGTGCCGCCGGCGTCGAGCACGCGGCAATGCGGGTCGACCATCGGCCGGCCGGCCCCCCCCGCGCGCGCCCGCGGGGGCGCGGGGCCCGGGCGCGCGGGCGCGGCTCAGCGCCTCGTTGCGCTGCAGGATTTCGGCCCGCATCTGCATGATCCGGTCGATGCTCATCGCACCGCCCACCCCCGACACGCCGCTCACGCCGAGCGTGCCCAGCTATGCGGGGCGACGATGTCCTCACCCGCCTCGCGCGCCCGGGCGAGCCGGTAGCGCAGCGTGCGCTCGGAGATGCCGAGCCGACGCGCGGTCTCGATCCGGCTGCCCTTGCACTGCGCCAGCGTCTCGCGGATCGCGGCGAACTCGCTCATCTGGACGACCCTGCCCAAGGTCGCCGGCTCGGCCGGCGTGACCGGCTCCGCGATCATCGGCGCGGAACGCTGGAAGGTGAAGGTCACGGGCCGATCGAACACGATGTGGCTTGCCTCCATCGTATCGCCGCCGGCGAAGAGCAGCGCGCGCTGGATCACGTTCTCCAGCTCGCGGACGTTGCCCGGCCAGTCGTGGCGCAGCAGCGCGTCGATCGCGTCGGGCGTCGGCCACGGGATGGTGGCGCGCGCGCCCGCGTGGCGCAGGATCATCGTCGCGGCGAGCGCGGGGATGTCCTCCGGCCGCTCGGCCAGCGGCTTGGTGGAAAGCGGGAACACCGCGAGGCGGTAGTAAAGATCGGCGCGGAAGCGTCCCGCGGCGACCTCCGCCTGCAGGTCGCGGTTGGCGCACCCGACGACGCGCACATTGACCGCCTGCGGCTGCGTCGCGCCGATCGGCACCACCTCGCGCTCCTGCAGCACGCGCAGCAGCTTGGCCTGGAGCGACAGCGGCATCTCGGCGATCTCGTCGAGCAGGATGGTGCCGCCATGCGCGGCGCGGAAGAAGCCTTCGCCCCCCGACGACGCGCCGGTGAACGCGCCCTTCTGATGGCCGAACAGCATCGCTTCCAGCATCGATTCGGGGAGCGCGGCGCAGTTGATCGCGACGAACGGGCCGTCACGCCGCGACGAGCCGGTATGGATGGCGCGCGCCAGCACTTCCTTGCCGGTGCCGGTCGGGCCGTTGATCAGCACGGTGATGTCGGCCTGCGCGACCCGCTCGGCGAGCGCGAGGAGCGCCAGGCTCTCCGGATCGGCGGCGGTGGGCGTCTCCGGCCCGGCGACCAGCGCGCGGGCGAAGCCATAGCCGATCCGCGCGTCGGCGGCGCCGAAGCCGATCCGCGCCGGCGCGCCGTCGCGTGACGGGATGACGTGGCGACCTTGTTCCCCAATCACCACCGAGCGCGCGGGAAATGGCGTCGCCTCACCCTCCGCGACGAGGAACAGGTCGCGCGATCCGGGCTGCCCCGTTTCGAACGAGCCGACCCCGAATCCCTGCGCGCGCAGCGACGAAACCAGCGCATAACGGCGGGCAAGAATGGCGGCGGATGGGAAGATCGAACGCATGAGGCCCCCTTGGATGACGGGGTGATGCGGCAAAGGTGGTAAACGGCCGGTTAAACCTGTTGCCGGCCGGCAGAATGTCTCCGGGCCCGCGTGTCGCGCGCGTGCGAGGCCGCCCGTTGTTTTTGCCTAAAGCCCGGCGAGATGCGGCCGTTACCTTCCTCAGCGGCTCTGCCTTCCGCTCTGGGGGCGGCGGGGAGGCGCAGTGAAGCCAAGGAGATTTCAAATGACCGTGATCGGTACCAACACCGCGTCGCTGCGCGCGGGCAACGCATCCACCAGCGCCAACATGCAGCTGTCGAGTGCGATGGAGCGCCTGTCCACCGGCAAGCGCATCAACTCCGCGAAGGACGACGCGGCCGGCCTCGCCATCGCGACGTCCATGAGCTCGCAGATCCGCGGCATGAACCAGGCGATCCGCAACGCGAACGACGGCATCAGCCTGGCCCAGACCGCCGATGGCGCGCTGGCGGAGGCGACCAACATCCTGCAGCGCGTCCGCGAGCTGGCGGTCCAGTCCGCGTCGGGCACCTATTCGGATGCCGACCGTGGCAACATGCAGGTCGAGGTGACCGAGCTCAAGAAGCAGCTGAAAGCGATCACCGACACCACATTCAATGGCGTGGGCCTGTTCTCGGCCGCGACGGACAAGGTGGTCGCGATCCAGACTGGCGCGGCGGCGAGCGACACCACCACGCTGAAGATCACCAAGCTCGACGTGTCGGCGGTGATGGGCACGGTCGCCTCGGGCAACGCGACGGCGGGCCTGGGCGCGGCGCTGGTGTCCGGCGATACGCGCGTTGGCGATCTGCACACCGTCTCGGCTTACGACGTCGCCTATGGTGGCACGGTCGGTGGCGCGGCGGTGGCGCAGGCGGACATCGGCACGGTGGTGTCGCTGGCGGTGGGCGACCAGATCTACGAGGAGGCGACCACGGCCGGCTCCGTCACCGGCGGCGCGCTGATCGACACGGCGGCGCACGCGTCCGCCGCGCTGACGTCGCTGGATGCCGCGCTGACGACGGTGAACACCACCCGCGCGTCGCTCGGCGCCGGCCAGAGCAAGCTCCAGTCGGTGGTCAATTCGCTGACCAGCAACGCGACCAACCTGACGGATGCGCGCAGCCGTATCGAGGACGCCGACTTCTCGGCGGAAACGGCCAACCTCGCCAAGGCGCAGATCCTGAGCCAGGCCTCCACGGCGATGCTCGCCCAGGCGAACCAGTCGCAGCAGGGCGTGCTGAAGCTGCTCCAGTAATTCCGATCGGCGCCGGCACCGCCCCCCAACCCGGTGGCGGCGCCCGCGCCCCCAAAGGGGCCACGGGAAACCCCGGGCCCCCGCCCCCCCCCCCCCCCCGCGGGGCCGCGCCCCCCGGCCCCCCACCGGGGCCACGGGCCCCCCGGGCCCCCGCCCCCCCCCCGGGCCGGGGTTTCTCACGTCGTACGCTCGCCAGCGCATGGCATCGCCACGGATAAGCCCGCGCGTCTTGCTTTGAAGGGGACCCGGCCCCTGCCACCCCGACCGGATCTGCGCGGTGGCAGGGCAGGGGCGACCAGGTTTATTGAACCAGCGCGACCATGACGGGGACGCGGGCGGCACCGCGGTATCGACCTGCGCACGCTCGCGCTCCGACGGAGCCGGTATCGTCGTGGCGGCTCCCCTGACGCCAGATGGCGACGACAGCGCGCGCCGGCGCCGGTCGCGGCGATGTCGCCCGGCTCGCGGCGGGCGTCGCGGCTTCGACCGACGGCTAGCGGCCGCCGAGCACCTTGCGGAGCTTCGCGTGCGCCGCCGCCTTGAGCTGGCAGACGCGGGCCGCGCCCACACCCAGCACCTCGCCGATCTCCTCCAGGTTCAGCTCCTCGACATGATAGAGCTGCACCACCAGCGCCTCGCGCTCGGGCAGCGCGCCGATGGCGGCGATCAGCCGGTCGCGCAGTTCGCCGTCCGCCAGCTGCTCGAACGGGTCGGGCGCGTCGTCGGCGAACCAGGGCAGGTCGTCGGCATAGACGTCGTCGATCGGCTCGAAGCGCAAGGCCTCGGCGGTCAGGTAATCGGTGCGGAGCTTGGCGACGCTGACGCCCAGATGTTGCGCGATCATGGCTTCTCCCGGGGCCTGGCCCAGCTGCTGGGTGAGGGTGGCGATGGCGTGGTGGTACTGGCGACGGCGCCGCATCGCACCGCGGGTGCTGGCGGCCTGGCGGCGGAGCTCGTCGATCATCGCGCCGCGTAGGCGCGTGACGAGATAGGCGCGGAAGCCGGTGCCTTGATCCGAAGCCTGCGCGGCGGCCTCGACCAGCGCGACGAGGCCGACCTGCACCAAATCCTCGACGTCGATTATCGTGCTCATCGAGCCATGGACGTGCCAGGCGAGCTTGCGGACGAGCGGCAGGTGCTGCTTGACGAGCGCCGTCGCGTCGGGCTGGCGGGCGTAGGTGAGGGCGCTCATGCGGGAAGCGCTCCCGGGGCGCCAATCACCGCCACGACCTCGACCGCCTTCTCCTCGGGCACCTCGAAGAAGGACAGGACGGGCGTGTCGGGCAGGCAGGTGCGGACCAGCTTCCTGATCGCGACGCGGATCGCGGGCTGCACGACCAGCGCGAAGGGCTTGGCCTCCGCGACCAGCGGCTGTGCCGCGCGTTGCAGCGCCTCGACGATGCGGCGGCCGAGGTCCGGCTCGATCACGTGGCGCCCCCCGGTGTCGGCGCGCATCGCCTGGCCGAGGATGCCCTCCAGCTGCCCCTCCAGCGTCATCACGCGCAGCGGCTCGCGATGCCCGCACAGCTTACCGATAATGAGGCCACCCAGCGCCGGGCGGACCAGCTCCAGCAGCTCGTCGGGGTCCTGCGTGCGCTGTGCCGCGACCGCGATCGCCTGCGCGATGCGGCGGAACTCCTTCAAGGAAATGTTCTCCGCCAGCAGACCTTTCAGCACCTGCGTCAGCGATTGCAGCGGCAGCGGCGCTGGCGTCAGCGACGCGACCAGCTGCCCGGCGCGGTCCTTCAGCCCGTCGAGCAGCGCCTGCACCTCGTCCGGGCCGAGCAGGTCGGCGGCGTTCGATTGCAGCAGATGGTTGAGGTGCGTCGCCATCACCGTGCCGGGATCGACGACCAGATAGCCCATGCCGGTTGCGGCATCGGCGTCGCCCTTCGCCACCCAGGTCGCGGGCAGGCCGAACGTGGGATCCTTCGCCGCCTTGCCGTGGAGGTCGCCGAACGCCTGGCCCGTGTCGAGCGCCAGCATCTCGTCGGGCGAGACCTGGTCCTCGCCCACGCACACGCCGTTGACCAGGATGCGGTAGGTGTAGGGGGCGAGATTAATGTCGTCGCGCACGCGGCACTGCGGCACGACGAAGCCCAGCTCCTTGGACAGCTGGCGCCGGACGCCGGTGATCCGCGCCATCAGCGGCCCGCCGCGACGCTCATCGACCAGCGGCACCAGGCCATAGCCGATGTCGAGGTTGACCTGCATCGCGTCCGTCACCTCGTCCCAGCCGATCTTCGACGGATCGACCGGCTCGACCGGCGCGGTGGGGACGACGACCGGGCGGCGCTCGATCTGGCGCAGCTTCCATGCGGCGAAGCCGGCGATCGCGGCGGCCGAGAGGATGACGAGATGCGGCATTCCGGGCAGGACGCCCAGCAGCGCCAGGATTACCGCGACCGGCAGCCACGTACGCGAGGCGCCGAACTGCGAGCCGATCTGCCCCGCCAAATCCTTGTCCGACGACACGCGCGTGACGATCGCGGCGGCGGCGATGGAGAGCATCAGGCTGGGCAGCTGCGCGACCAGCGCGTCCCCGATCGCGAGCAGGATATAGTTATGCGCGGCATCGCCGACGCTCATCCCGTGACTGACCGGGCCGAGGATGAGGCCGCCGACGACGTTCGCGCCCAGGATCAGCAGCGCCGCGATCGCGTCGCCCTTCACGAACTTCGACGAACCGTCCATCGAGCCATAGAAGTCGGCTTCGGTCGACACCTCGACGCGGCGCGCCTTGGCTTCGTCGGGCGTGATCAGCCCGGCGTTGAGGTCGGCGTCGATCGCCATCTGCTTGCCGGGCAGCGCGTCCAGCGTGAAGCGCGCCGACACCTCGGACACGCGACCCGCGCCCTTGGTCACGACGATCAGGTTGATGATCATCAGGATCGCGAACACGAAGATGCCGACGACATAGTCGCCGCCGATCAGGAACGTCCCGAACGCCTCGATGACGTGGCCCGCGGCGCTCTCGCCCTCATGCCCATGGACCAGCACGACGCGCGTCGAGGCGACGTTGAGGCCGAGGCGGAACAGCGTGGCGAACAGGAGCACGGTGGGGAAGGCGGAGAAGTCGAGCGGCTTGCGCGCGTTGAGCGCGACCATCAGCACGGCGAGCGAGATCGCGATGTTGGCGACGAAGAACAGATCGAGCAGCTGCTTGGGGATCGGCACCACCATGACGACGACCAGCAGCAGGATCGCGAGCGGCAAGGCCGCGGCACGCGCGTTGCCGAGCAGGCCACCCATCTCAGCGGCTCCCCATGCCGGCCAGCATCAGATAGGCGAGCCGCGCGGTGTCGGGCGTCGGGCGCAGCACGGTGTCGGTGGCCGTCGCGCGGGCTCCCAGCTGGCGCGCCCAGGCGAGCGCGTCGGTCGCGCTCTCGCCCGCGCCGGTGACCACGGTGCCGCCCTCTGTTTCGAGCGCCTGCGCGGCATAGGTGGCGAGCGGCTGAATCGCGGCGGGCAGGCCGCTGCCGGCGGCGCCGAGCTTGTCGGTGAACCGCTGATAGATCGCCTGCAGCGAGCGCGGCGCGCCGTTGCCGTCATAAAAGACGCCCCGGTTCGCGGCGGCCGCCTGTGGGAACATCGCCGCCCCGGTCGCGCGCGGGTCGTTGGCCATCGCGGACAGGAACCGCTTGGCGCCGCCCAGCCCCAGGAAATGCGCCAGGTACAGGTCGGTGCCGGTGGCGCTGCGCCCCAGGCTGCCCTCCAGCGCCGCCTTGTTGTCGCTCGCGTGCTCGGCCGCCATCAGGCTGGCGACCGCGGGATCGTCGCGCAGCGCCAGGATCGCCTGGCGCGTGCCCGCGTCACCGACCGACAGCTTGCCCGAGGCGGAGCGGCCGATCGCGTCGGCGGCCCAGCCCAGGCCGTGCTCGGCGCCGTGCTTCTTGACCACGGACAGCCAGCTCTGCTCGATGAACTGGTACAGGCCGCTGGCGGACGAGGTGCTCGCGCGCGCGCCGGGGTTGAGTCCGCTCTCCAGCTTCGCCTGGCCCAGCAGATAGTCGAAATCCACGCCCGTCCGGGTCGCGGCGGACGCGATGGCGGACTGGATGCGGGAGGTGGCAATGGGACTGACAGCGGTCATGGCTGCGTGAGATGCAAGCAGTGTGCCACTTCTCTCATCCCTCTCCCACCTTCGCGGGAGAGGAGGGGCCCGCTCGCCTAGCGAGGGGGAGGTGAGGGCCTTCTTGTTGTCCGGAGCGCCCCGCCCGACCAAGAACCCTCACCGCTGCGACTAAGCGCCTGCTACGCAGCCGCCAAGTCTCGCTCCTCTCCCGCGAAAGTGGGAGAGGGCTGGGCTCACGCGTACGCCCCCGCCAGCATCGGGCGGTACCCGCCACTGCCGGCATCGCCGGTCAGGGTCTGCAGCCTGCGGCGGACATTTGCCGCCATCAGGTTGACGTAGATCCGGCAACATTCGTTCAGGCGGTTCGCTTCCTCCGCCAGCTCGCGCAGCTCGGGGCCGGCAGGGCCGGGGCCGGCGGCGGCGATCTGCTCGATGCCGCCCAGCTTGTCGGCAGTCGCCCGCTCCAGCCCGGCGACGTCGTTCGCCTTCAGCGCCGCGATCTCGGCGTGGAGCGCGTCGATCACGCGCACCAGGGACTCACGCTTCGTCACGGGTCATCCACTCGTAGCGCACCGCGAGCAGCCGGTCGGCGATCGTCGCGGGCAGGATGGGGAAGGTGCCGTTGGCCACCGCGCGCTTGATCTGCTGCACCCGCTCGGCATCGACCGGCGGTCTGGCGGCGAGCTGGGCGGCGAGCGTCGAGAGCGTCGCGGCCGGCGGCGAGGGCGGCCCCGAAGATGGCCCCGAGGA